>NZ_JABAFQ010000001.1:0-300000 GCF_012843705.1 Fusobacterium sp. FSA-380-WT-3A
TGGTGGAGATAAGCGGGATCGAACCGCTGACCTACGCAGTGCAAGTGCGTCGCTCTCCCAAACTGAGCTATATCCCCGAACAAGGTATATCATACCAAAAAAAATACTCTTTGTCAATAAAAAAAATATAAAATATTTATTAAAAATGATAAAAGCTTGAAAATAAAAGAAAAGTTATAAGTTATTTTTTAAAAAATTATCTATTTTTTTTAAAGAATTAACACAATAGTCAATTTCTTCTATTGTATTAGAAAATCCAAATGAAAAACGAACACATCCAAAATCATATGTTCCTAAATATTTATGAGCTAAAGGAGCACAATGGAAACCTCCTCTTGTAAAAATATTAAATTCTTCAGAAAGAATATTAGTTAATTCAGAGGCGTTTATTCCTTTCATATTAATACCTACAACAGGTCCTCTAGGAATATTAAAATTATCATATATAATAATAGAATCTATTGAAGAAATTTCTTCAATAAAATATTTAGTAAGTTTGTATTCATGCTTAAAAATAGTATCAAGTCCTATAGAATCAATATAATCTATACCTGCTCCAAGACTTAAAATACCAGGAACATTAGATGTACCAGCTTCTAAAACTTCAGGCATTTTTGAAGGTTGTCTAGGAAGTTTTGAATAACTACCTGTTCCACCTTCTATAATAGGAGTAAGGTTTATGTTTTCGTTTACATATATTCCTCCTATACCCTGAATACCTAACAATGATTTATGTCCTGTGAAACAAAGAATATCTATATTATATTTCTCTATATCTATTTTATAATATCCAGCACTTTGAGAAACGTCTACAACAAAAATTAAGTTATATTTTTTACAAATTTTTCCAATTTTTTCTAAATTAAAAATATAACCTGTAACATTTGAAATATGATTAATAATAACAGCTTTTGTGTTAGGTGTAATATTTTTTTCTAAATTTTCCATGACTATTTCATCATTTTTATCAGGAGTAATATAAGAAACTTTTACATTTTTCTCATCTTTTAGATAATTTATAGGTCTAAGAACAGAATTATGCTCTAATACTGATGTAATGATGTGACAATCCTTTAAATTAATCCCTTTAATAGCAAAATTAAGGGCTTCAGTAGAATTTTTTGTAAAAGCTATTTGTAAAGGATTTTTAATATTAAAAAAATTAGCAAGTTTTTCTCTAACTTCAAAAACTTTTCTTTCAAGTTCTATAGATTTTTTATGTGAACTTCTGCTAGGATTTCCATTAAAAGTAGTTAATGCTTCAACAACAGAGTTTATAACAATTTGTGGTTTTGGATTTGATGTAGCACTGTGGTCGAAATAGTAATTTTTTTCCATAAAAATATAACACCTCAAAATAAAATTATAATAAAATTATATCATATTTATAAAAAACATAAAAGAAATAAAATCAATGAAAATATTAAAAAAAATAAAAAAAATCACTTGTCAATATCTGTAAAATATGATATAACTTATAAGCTATGCAAAAAATTTTTAGGTTATAATTATTTAAAAATTTATATATATTTTGGAGGTAAAAGTAATGACAAAAAAAGAGTTAGCAAACATATTATATTTAAAGGAAGTATTTGATACTAAATTAGAAGCAGAGAAAAAAATAGATTCTATATTAGATTTAATTCAAGAAACACTATTATCTGGAGAAAACGTTAATTTTATCGGTTGGGGAAAATTAGAAGTAGTACAAAGAGCTCCAAGACTTGGAAGAAATCCTAAAACTGGAGAAGAAGTTCAAATTGAATCAAGAAGAGGAATCAAATTTAAACCTGGAAAAAATTTCTTAGAAAAATTAAACTAATATAGAAAATTAATATAGATTTTAAAGAAAAGAGGATATCATTAAGATGTCCTTATTTTTTTATAACAAATAATTTTTATATAAAATAATGAATATATATAAATCTAATTGTATTAAAAATATTAAAAAAATTCAAAAAATACTTGATTTTTTAAAATTTATAAGCTATATACATAATATGAGGTTAAAATTGCTAAAATAATTTTTACAGGAGGGGTTATAACTATGAAAAACTATACTACTGATCAAATTAGAAATGTAAGCTTTTTAGGACACAGAGGCTCAGGAAAAACTTCACTTGTTGAAGCACTTTTATATAGAGCCAAAGTTGTTGCAAAACCTGGTGTTATTGAAAAAGGAAATACTTTATCAGATTATGATGATGAAGAAATAACAAGACAATTTTCAATAAATACTTCTGTTATATCTTTAGATTATCAAGATAAAATTTATAATATTTTGGATACTCCAGGATATGCAGATTTTAGAGGAGAAGTTTTATCAGCTTTAACTGTTTCTGAAGGAGCTGTTATTGTTATAGATGCTAGTGCTGGAATAGAAGTTGGAACAGAAAAAGCTTGGAGATTGTTAGAAGAAAGAAATATACCAAGAATAATATTTATTAATAAAATGGATAAAGGAGCTATAAATTATAAAAAAATTCTTACTGAATTAAAAGAAAAATTTGGTAAAAAAATTGCTCCATTCTGTATCCCTTTAGGAGAAGGAGAAGAATTTAAGGGATTTATAAACGTTGTAGAAAATAAATGTAGAATCTTTACAGGAGATTTATGTGAAGATAGACCTTTAGTAGAACATGAAGATTTTGAAAGTGTAAAAAATCTTCTTGTAGAAGCTGTAGCTGAAACAAGTGAAGAAGCTATGGAAAAATTCTTTAATGGGGAAGAATTTACTCATGATGAAATACAACAAGGACTTCGTAAAGGAGTTGTAAATGGAGATGTAGTTCCAGTAGTTGTAGGTTCTGCTATTGGAGGAATAGGATTCCAAACTTTATTTGAAATGATATATGATTATATGCCTACTCCTGTTGAATCAAAAGGTGGAGAAGTTTTAGGAATAAATCCAGATACTAAAGAGGAAATAATAAGAAAAGTTGACATGCAAGAGCCATTTTCAGCTTTTGTATTTAAAACTATAGTTGACCCATTTATTGGAAAAATATCTTTATTTAAGGTTAATTCTGGAATAGCTACAAAAGATGTAGAAGTTTTAAATGCTAGTCAAAATAAAAAAGAAAAATTAAGTAACCTTTATTTTGTAAGAGGTATAAAACAAAGAGATACAGAAAGAGTAGTGGCTGGAGATATAGCTGCTACTACAAAACTTACATATACAAAAACAGGTGATACTTTATGTGATAAAAATAGTCCAATAGTTTATGAACAAATGAAATTCCCAAGACCTTGTATATTTATGAATGTAATACCTACAAAAAAATCTGATGATGAAAAAATAAGTACTTGTCTTCAAAAGTTATCTGAAGAAGATCCAACTTTAAAAGTTATAAGAAATTCTGAAACTAAAGAATTGTTAATTGGTGGTCAAGGAAAAACTCATCTTGAAATAGTTTTAAGTAAATTATTTAATAAATTCCAAGTACAAGCAACTTTATCTAAACCAAAAGTAGCTTATAGAGAAACTATTAGAAAAGAAGTTTCAGTACAAGGAAAACATAAAAAACAGTCTGGTGGAGCTGGACAATATGGAGATGTATTTATTAAATTTGAACCATTGTATGATAAAGAATATGAATTTGTAGATAATATCAAAGGTGGAGTTGTACCAAAACAATATTTACCAGCAGTAGAAAAAGGATTACATGAAGCTGCACTTAAAGGACCTTTAGCAGGATATCCTGTTATAAACTTTAAAGCAACATTATTTGATGGATCTTATCACCCAGTAGATTCTAATGAAATTTCATTTAAACAGGCAGCAATTCTTGCTTTTAGAAAGGCTATGGAAAGTGGAGCATCACCAGTATTGTTAGAGCCAATTGTAAAAATGGAAATAATAGTTCCTGAAGAATATACAGGAGATGTAATGGGAGATATGAATAAAAGAAGAGGTAAAATTTTAGGAATAGACCCATTAACTTATGGAGAACAAAAAATTTCTGTTGAGGTTCCACAAAAAGAAGTACTAGAATATGCTATTGATTTAAAAGCTATGACTCAATCTAAAGGAAGATTTGAATTTGAATTTTTAAAATATGATTATGTACCAAATGAGGTAGCAGATAAGGTTATTGAAGAAGTTAAAAAAGATAAAGAAGAAAAATAGTATCATAGTATAACCTCAAGAAGAGAGACTTATAGAGAAATCTGAAGGTCTCTCTTTTATTAATAAAAAGTGAAATAAAAAAAGTAATGTTATCAATGCGGGCGAGACATAGATAACATTACTTATGTAGGGAGTATGGGGTTTTGAATTATCCCTTATGAAATAATTATATCATATAATAAAAAAAAAGTACAGTATTATTTTGAAAAAAGTACACTTTTGAATAAAAAAATATATATTAGTGCATCATTTCAAAACTATAATGTCTGAAAATTATAAAAATGTTTTAATAAAAATATATAATAAAGATAAAAAAATATGTTATAATTTAAATATAAGTTAAATGAATAGAGGAGGGAAAAATGAAATATAATTTTGATGAAATAATTAAACGTGGAAAAAGAAATTCTATAAAATGGAATAGTAAATATTATAAGGCTATGTTTAATAATCATGAAGATTTACTTTCTATGTGGGTAGCAGATATGGATTTTAGAGTATCTGATGGAATACAAAATAGATTAAAAAAACTTATAGATCATGGAATATATGGATATGGGGCAATAGATGATGAATATTATGAGGCAATCATAAGATGGAATAAACTTAGAAATGGTTGGGATATTCCTAAAGAAGCTATATGTCATACTCCGGGAATAGTACCAGCTATAAATTATATTTTACAAACTTATACAAAAGAAAAGGATAGTGTAATGATATTTACTCCAGTTTATGGACCTTTTAAAAGAAGTATTATAAATAATAAAAGAATTGTAGTAACATGCCCATTATTAAAAGATGAAAATAATAATTATAATTTAGATTTTCAAAAAATGGAAATGTTAATAAAAGAAAAAGATGTTAAAATGATAATCTTCTGTTCTCCTCATAATCCTATTGGGAGAGTATGGAGAAAAGAAGAAATAGAGAAAGTAGCAGATATTTGTTTAGATAATAAGGTTTTAATGATATGTGATGAAATTCATTCTGATTTAATTTTTGGAGATAATAAATTTGTTTCTTATGGAAATTTAGATGAAAAATATTTAGAAAATGGTATTATCTGTAATGCAGTAAGTAAAACTTTTAACCTAGCTGGAATGCAAGTATCGAATATAATCATTCACAATACTGTATTGAGAGAAAAATATAAACAAACACTAGCCCTTTATAATATAGGAGCACCAAATGCTTTTGCTATTGAGGCTGTAAAAGGAGCTTACTTAGAAAGTGATGAATGGTATAAAGAAATGAAAGAATATATTTATAATAATATGGTATTTGCTAAAGAATATATTGACAAAAATTTACCTAAATTAAAATATAATATACCTCAAGGGACATATTTAGGTTGGATAGATTTTAATGCTTATAACTTATATGGTAAAGAGATGGAAGATGTTTTTGAAGAAAAAATTAAAGTTGGAATAGATTATGGACATTGGTTTGGAGAAGAGGGAAAAGGATTTATAAGAATGAATTTTGCTTGTCCAAGGGAGGTTGTAATAGAAGCTTTGGTTAGAGTAAAAAAATATATAGATACTCTTGAAAAATAAAATTTTATAATAAAAAATAGGAGATGATTAAAATTTTTTAATGTCTCCTATTTTTGTTTTTTTAAAATTATTAATTTAAAGAAATTTTAAAAGTAAAATTAATTATAATTCGACTATTTCTATTTTATTTCCATGATTTTTTATTATTTCAAATAAATCTTTTATTTTCATCCAAATAGTTGCTGTATTATCATTAGGATGTACTCCAATTAATCCAGGTTCTTGAAAAAAGTCTTTATCAAAAAATACTTGTACTTTTTTTTCATTATCATTTAATATACCAAAAGGTGTTACTGAGCCAGGAGATAAATTTAAAAAAATCATTAACTCTTCTTCAGAAGCAAACCTTAATGGACGAGTTTTATATAATTCTCTAAATTTTTTTAAATCAGTTTTTTTATTTCCTTTTATTGTAATTAAATAATAATTTCTTTTTTTATCATCTCTCATAAAGATATTTTTTGCATCAGCTTCTGGGTATGGAAGCTTTATTTCAGCAAGTTCTGCCATATTGTAAACTGCCTTATGTTCACTTACTTCATACCAAATATTGTTTTCATCTAAAAATTTATATATCTCTTCTTTATTCATAAAATTTCCCCCTTATCATATAGCATAAAATTTCCCCTATCATATAGTAAAAAGATTGTCACATTATTTTGTAACAATCTTCTTATAAAATTTTTATAAACTGCAAATATCCGTATTAGAAATAATTAAATATCCTAAGTCTTTTATATTGAAATTTAATTTTCTAGAAGCAGGAATATTTCTTTTTCCATAGGATAATTCGTATATAAATTTACATTTTTTTACAGATAGAATATCATCAAAAGCAGAAAAATCAACATCTATATTAAAAGATGTAAGAGGATTTCTGCTAATTATAACTATAATAAAATTATCCATTCCCCTATTTTTTCCAAATTGGTCAACTCCATTATCTAAGAATCGAATATATCCATAAATGTCCTCATTTAGATAAAACTGTTTAAAATCTCCTGTAGAAAGTAAAGAGTGCTTATTTCTCATTTTTGTTAAGAATTTATACCAAGATAAAATCTCTTGATTTTCTCTTCCCCAAGGGTAAGTTCTACGGTTATCAGGGTCTTTTCCACCTTTTAAACCAGCTTCATCTCCATAATAAATAAGTGGAACTCCTGGGAATGTCAATTGTACAAGACTAAATAATTTTAATAATTCAAGACCTAATTTTTTTATCAAGTCCTCTTTCATAATAAGTTTATCCTTATGAAGTCCCTTTTTATAAAGATAATCTTGCATAAATCTTCCAATATCTTCACAAACTGATAATATTCTTTCAACATCATGACTTCCTATAATATTAGTTAAAGCATAGAAATTTTCTTTTGGATAATTTTCTCTCAAATTCATAAACAATTTACAAACTTTTTCAGCATTTCCTTTATTATAGAAAAAATCTAAAAGAATTTTTTTAAATGGATAGTTAGTAACAGTATCTAACTCTTTCCCACACATATACTCTCTTCTTTGGTTATAGCTAATTTTATTAGTTGCATCTTCCCAAACTTCTCCAAGAAGAACAGAATCTTTATCTATTTCATGGCATTTTTTTCTCAAAAGTTTTAAAAATTCTCCAGGTAATTCATCAGCAACATCTAAACGCCAACCTTTTATACCAGCTTTCAACCATTTTGCTACAACACTATCTTCATCTCTTATAATATAATCTAAGAAACTAGGGTTTAACTCATTTACACAAGGTAAATCATCATTTCCCCACCATGAAACATATTCATTTGGATAATTTTTAAAAGTATACCAATCATAATATGGTGAACCTACAGAGTTATAAGCTCCTACTGAATCATAATGGTTAAATCTATTGAAATATTTACTATCTCTACCTGTATGGCTAAATACTCCGTCTAAAATAACATTTATATTATTTTTTCTTAAAGTAGTTATTAAATTATTAAAATCTTCTTCAGTTCCCAATATAGAATCTACTTTTTTATAATCTCCTGTATCATATCTATGATTACTAGCAGCTTGGAAAATTGGGTTTAGGTATATTAAATTTATTCCTAACTCTTTAAAATAATCAACTTTTTTTTCTATTCCTTTGAAATTTCCACCAAAGAAATCCCAACGAAGAATTTCTCCATAAGTTCCTTTAATATAGATAGGGGTATCATACCAATTTCCATATATAAAAGTATTTTCTTTGTGGTCTGATAAAGCACCATAAGGGTTTCCATTAAAAAATCTATCTGGAAAAATTTGATAAATAATAGATTCTTTATACCAGTCAGGAGTTTTACTTTCAGGATAGAAAGTTGTCATTTGATAACTATGAGGATTATCAGAATAAACTTGTCCTACACCACCTAATCCATCATAATTATTTCCATAATATTTAAATTCTCCATTTTTTAAAATTATTTCAAAATAATAAAAAACAAGTCTTGGTTTATCCCCAACTTTATAGGTATATGTATATATATCATCAGGTTCTCCTAAATTTTTTTTGCATGTCATATGATACCTATATTCCTTTGGGGGCTTTGAAATATCTAAATTATCTATAAAAAAATGGATAAATACAGAATCTATCATAGCTTTTTCATTTATTTTTATATTAAAAGTAACTGACTCATTACAAGGAACAGCACCAAAAATAGACTTATAATTTGTATCTTGTGAATTAAAGAATATATAATTATCATCCCAAGCTAAATTTAAAAGTTCTACCATAATTAAACCTCTTTTTAAATTTATATAGTTGTATATTTATATTATAGAATAATTTTAAAAAAATGTACATAGAAAAATGAAGAAACTATTGAAATTAAAAAAGAGCTAAAAGAAAAATTCTGATAGCTCTAAAAAATATTTTATTTTAAATTTTTAAATCCTTTTCCAAGAACTTCAGCGACATCTGTGATATATACAAAAGCATTTTCATCTATAGACCTAATTATTCTTTTTATTGTAGCCACTTCATATCTACTTACAATACAAGAAAGCATATTTTTTTCTTCACCTCTGTATCCACCTTGTGCTTTTATAATAGTTGTTCCTCTTTTTGCCTCTTTCATTATTATATCTTTTATCACTAAAGACTTATCAGAGATGATTGTAATAGCTTTAGAACTGTCAAATCCATCTTGGATCATATCAATAACTTTTGTACATGCAAAAACACCAACAAGAGTATACATAAATATTTCTTTTCCAAAAAGAAAGCCAGAAATACTTAAAATAAGAAAATCCATAGAAAAAAAAGCTTTTCCTACAGGAATATCAAAATATTTAGTAAGAATTTTTACTATAATATCAGTTCCCCCACTAGAACCACCAGCAGCAAACATAGATCCCAAACCAAGTCCAACAACTATTCCACCAAAAATAGAAGCAACTAATTTATCTTCTAAAGGGTTTATGGGAATTTTAGTTAAAATATTAAAAGCTAGTGAAGTAATAATAGTACCATAAAAAGTTTTTAATATAAATTTTCCACCAATTAACTTGTAACCTAATATAATCAATGGAATATTTATAAGAGCATAAGTAATTCCCATATCAAATCTAAAAAGATAATATAGAATAAGGGAAATGCCTGTAACACCACTACTTCCTAATGAATTTGCTCGATAAAAATAATGTATACCAAAAGCTATTAAGAAAGCTCCAACAGTTATAAGAAATAAATCTCTAAAAAAATATTTTTTCAAAATTTACCTCCTAATCAATCAAGATTTTGGCTAGTAATCATAAGTACAGGAACAACTTGTTTTTTTCTAGAGATTATTCCATTAAGCCATACAATATTATTTTCTAGTTTTACATCAAAAGCTTTTTCTACTAAGTTTTGTTTTTCACCAACTGCCAAGAAATAAGAACCAGATTTAATAATATCTGTAATTATTAATATTGATAAAGAATAATCATGAATTTCATTATTAACATTCATTATATCTTCAAAATCTTTTTTCTTCTCTAAGATACCTTCAATATCTACAGTATTTATTTGAGATATAGATATTTTTACACCATTCATTGTAAATTCTTTCATATCTATTGATAAAATATCTTGTGAAGTCATATTTTTTAATGAAGTTCCAGCTATAAGCATTTTCATACCATAAGCTTCAAAATCTTTTTCTTCACAAAGTTTTGAAAGTTCTTTTACTGCTTCAATATCTTTTGTTGTGCAAGTAGGTGATTTAAAAAGAAGTGTATCAGAAAGAATAGCACTCATCATAAGTCCAGCCATCTCTCTAGACGGAATAATTCTTGCTGCCTTATATAAATCATAAATAATTGTAGATGTACAACCAACTATTTCAGCATTAATTTGTACAGGTTCATCTGTTATAAAGTTACCAAATTTATGATGGTCAACCACTTGAAGAATTTTTGCATCTTGTAATCCTTCTACAGATTGCTCTTTTTCATTGTGGTCTACTAAAATAACTTTTTTTCTTGTGAAATTAATTAAGTTTTTAGTTCTAATTGTTCCATAAACTGTTCCATCTTTTTTTGTAACAGGGAAGTTTGTTTGTGTTGCTTCTTTCATAATATCTCTTATATCATGTAAAAATTCATCAATTTTAAATGAATAGAATTTTTCTTTAGGAATTATAGAAGAAACAGAAAGAGATTGACTTATAAGACTTATAATTTTAAAAAGATTTGAATGAACTCTCATAATTGCACATTCAGAAGTAACTCTAGGACTTATAAAATCTTCCTCACTGCAAGAAACTATAATAACTTTAGCTCCTGCTTTTATAGACCTATCAATTCCATCAGCAATATATGTTGTAACAACTATATCTCCAGGTAAAACTTCATCAAGTTCTGAAACTGATTTTAAATTACCTTGAATAATTCCAGAAGGATAATTTCCACTTACAATTTCACCTTTTAAAACATTCATTAGGTTTTCATAAGTTGTAGTATATTTTCCAAATAAATCAGAGTGCTCTAAGTTAAGATAAGTATTAGCTATGTCTGATACATGTAATAAACCTTTTAGTTGTCTATTTTCATCAATTACAGGTAAACTTGAAAAGTTTTCTTTAGTCATAGTGTCTAAAGCACCTTTTAAGGAATCATTGATAGATAAAACTTTTTTCTCTACTCTTGTTAAATCAGAGATTTGAGCACTAACAGTTGTTAAAAGTTTTGGTTTTTCTATTTTAAAATAATCTAATACAAAGTTTGTTTCATTATTAGTTTCACCTAGTCTACAAGGAACAGCATTTTCTCCAAGTTGATTTTTTAAATTTGCCAAAGCAATAGAAGAACAAATTGAATCTGTATCTGGGTGCCTATGTCCAAAGATTAATATAGGGTCCATAAAATCCTCCTTTATAAATAATCTCAATATATTAGTATTATAACCTATATTTTAAAAATGAGCAAATTATTTAAATAAAAATATTTTTGAACTAAAATTGATTAAAATGAATAATTATAACAAAATAAAAAAATTTGTGATAATAATTGAAATGTGTTATACTAGAAAATGGAAGGTGAAGTATGAAAGAAAATATTGCATTGATAGGCTTTATGGGTAGTGGAAAAACTACTGTAGGTAGAGCTTTGGCAAAAGCTTTAGAAATGAAATTTGTAGATATAGATAAAGAGATTGTAAAACTTGAAAAAAGAAGTGTAGCTGAAATTTTTCAAGAAAATGGAGAACAATACTTTAGGGAATTAGAAAGAAAGATAATCGATAAGGAATCTAAAGATAACAATATAGTTATCTCTACAGGTGGAGGGGTAATTATAGATAATGAAAATATAAAAAAATTAAAAAATACATCTTTTGTTGTATATCTTAATTGTGATATAGATTGTATTTTTGAAAGAGTAAAAAATAAAAAACATAGACCTCTTTTAAATGTAGAAGACCCATATAAAAAAATAGTAGAATTGTATAATAAAAGAGAGATTCTTTATAAAATTTCTTGTGATTTTAGTGTAGATATAAATAGAGAAAGTTATCTTTATGATACTGTAGAAAAAATTAAAAATAAATATATCAATAGTTAGCAGGAGGAAAGAGATGGGTAGATTAGAAGGAAAAAAAGTATTTATTACTGGAGCAACAGCTGGTATAGGAAAAAGTTGTGCCATAAAGTTTGCCAATGAAAAAGCTCGTTTAATCCTAATGGTTAGAAACGAAGAAAAAGGAAAAAAATTAGTAGAAGAGATAAATGTAAAATATCCTAAAGTAGATGTTACTTTATTAATTGGTGACGTTAGAGATGGGAAAGTTTGTGAAGAGCTTGTAAACTCTTTACCAGAAGACTTAAAAGATATTGATGTATTAATAAATAATGCTGGTTTAGCTAAGGGATTAAATAAAGTTTATGAAAATTCTATTGAAGATATAAATACAATGATAGATACAAATATAAAAGGACTTTTATTTGTTACAAGAGCCATTGTTCCTTTTATGGTAAAATATAATAAGGGACATATTATAAACTTAGGTTCTGTAGCTGGTGTTCATGCTTATGCTGGTGGAGGAGTTTACTGTGCCACAAAAGCAGCTGTTAAATTTATTTCTGATGCCTTAAGACTTGAACTTATTGAAACTCCTGTAAAAGTTACAAACATTCAACCAGGGATTGTTGAAACAGATTTTAGTTTAACAAGATTTAATGGAGATATTGAGAGAGCAAAAAATGTTTATAAGGGAATTGAAGCTCTAACTCCAGATGATATAGCAGATATAATAGTTTCTACTGTTAGTTATCCTGATAGAGTTCAAATATCTGAAGTAACTATTGTGGCTCAAAATCAGGCTGATAGTAGAGCAATATTTAAAAAATAAACTAAATAGAAAAGAGGGTGTAATTTTTTAACACCCTCTTTTTTTAATGAATAAAATATTTTTGTAATCTTGTTGTAGATAATGTAAGTATAGTTGCAAATCCTATAAATAATACTGATAGAGAGTTTATTACAGGAGATACTCCTATTCTTATCATAGAATAAATTCTAAGTGGTAATGTTGTAGAACCTGGTCCAGCCACAAAGAATGTTGCCACAAAATCGTCAAAAGATAAGGTAAAGGCAATTAAGAATCCAGAAATTATTGCTGGTATAAGAAGTGGTAATATTATTTTTTTCAAAGTTTGAAATTCTGTAGCTCCTAAATCATAAGAAGCTTCTACTAATGAATAGTCTATTTCAGCTAATCTTGATAAAACTATAAAAAGTACAAATGGAATATTTACTGTTGTATGAACTATTATAATACTCATAAGTCCAAGTTGTAATTTTATAGTTACAAATAATATTAATAATGAAACTCCCATAATTATTTCTGGAACAATCAATGGTAAAAATACAATTATTTTTAAATATTTTTTAAATTTAAAATTATGCCAATGGAGTCCTATTGCTCCTAAAGTTCCAATAATTGTAGATATTGAACTAGAAATTAAAGCAATAAATACACTGTATCTAAAGGCTCTCCAAAGTTCATCTGAATAAAGGAAAAGTTCTCTATACCATCTCAATGAAAAACCTTGCCAAACCATAGCTTTACTATCATTGAAAGAATAAACTACTAAAACTATAAGTGGTAAATAGAAAAATACTATAGAAAATAAAAAGAAAAATAATGATGTTCTTCTCTTATCCATTTAACTCACCTCTTTCCTGCTTTATAAGTCCTATTACTAGAATTATAATTGTAACAAAAATAAGTACAGATGAGATAGTTGAAGCCATTGGCCAGTTTCTTGTTTCTGTTAAATGACGGGCAATAACATTTCCTAAGAAAATAGAGTTTGTTCCTCCAACAAGTTTTGGAACTATATAAGAACCTAACATAGGAACAAAAGTAAAAATACTTGCTGTCATTATACCATTTTTTATATTAGGTAAAAATACTTTAAAGAAAGATTGTTTATTAGTAGCTCCTAAATCTCTAGCAGCTTCCATTAGAGAAAAATCAAATTTATCTATAGTTGCATATAATGGTAATATTGCAAAAGGTAAACTTGTATATACTGAAATAAGTATAACAGCCCAAGTATTATAAAGAAATTGTATAGAATGATCTATAAATCCAAATTTCTTTAATATCATATTTACAAATCCATTACTTCCTAAAATTGCCATCCAAGCATAAATTCTTATAAGAAAGTTTGTCCAAAATGGAATTATTATTAAATAAATAAGTTTTTCTTTATATTTTGAACGGACTATAAAATAAGCTGTAGGTACTGCAATAATTATTGTAACTATAGTTACTAATATACTTATAAAAAGTGTCTTATAAACAATTGATAAAAATACTGAATTTTTAAAAATAGTGAAAGATTCAAGAGTAAATTCTAATTCTACTCCTCCATAAACTCCTTTTTTTAGGAAAGAATATACCAAAACAATAAGCATAGGGATTAAGAAAAAAGCTGTTAGCCATATTGTTATAGGTACTGTATATAAAACTCCTTTTTTACTGTTTTTCATTTTATTTTACCTCAACGAGATAACTATCTTCAAAGTTCCATGATATAAATGCTTCTTCATCCCAGCTTACATCTGTATCATCATCTTCAAAGAAAATGTCATGTTGCTTAAATGCTTTTATAAGTAAGTTTTTATCTCCGTTTACCCATGTAAAATATTTACTTTGGAAACCTGTATAAATAACCTCATCAACATAAACACTTAATGTATTATATTTCCAACTTAAATTTTCAGGTTTTTTCTTAGTAACTTTTATTTTTTCAGGTCTAACTGAAACTACAACCTTATCTCCTACTTTTACATTTCTATCCATTTCAAAAAGAATTTCTCCAAAATTAGGATTTATAAGAGTTGCACAAGTATCACTATTTATTTTTGTAACTTCTCCCTCTATAAAGTTATTTTCTCCTATAAAATCAGCAACAAACATATCTGCTGGTGATTCATAAACTTCTGCTGGTGTTCCAACTTGTAAAATATTTCCTTGGTTCATAATAGCTATTCTATCTGAAATAGACAAGGCTTCTTGTTGGTCGTGAGTTATAAATATAAAAGTAATTCCAACTTCTTCATGAATATTATCTAATTCAATAAGTAAGTTTTGTCTAAGTTTAGCATCTAGTGCTGATAAAGGTTCATCAAGAAGTAATACTTCTGGTTTATTTATAAGAGCTCTAGCAATAGATACCCTTTGTTGTTGCCCTCCTGATAATTGATTAGGTTTTTTATTTGCGTGTTCTTCCAAATCAATCATCTTTAACATTTTAGCAACTTCTGTTTTTATATATTCTTCACTTTCCTTTTTTAATCTTAAAGAAAATGCTATGTTTTCAAAGACAGTTAAATGAGGAAAAAGAGCATATTTTTGAAATATAGTATTTATAGGTCTAAGATTTGGAGGCAACTTGGTTATCTCCTTGTCTCCTAAATAAACTACACCAGAGTCAGGCTCTGTAAATCCTGCAAGAATTCTTAAAAGAGTAGTTTTTCCACATCCAGAAGGACCTAAAATTGAAAAAAATTCTCCTGGTTGAATATTTAAATTAATATTCTTCAAAACTTGGACTCCATCAAAATTTTTTGAAAGATTCTCAATAGAAATACCTTTTTTTTCCACTTATCAACCTCCTAATTACATTATTAAAATTGTCAAATTTTTTAGTACATCCTTATTATTTTATCACATTTAAAAAAAAATTACAAATTATTCTTCTCAATAAAAAAAATATATATTGACATAAATAAAAAAAACATATAAAATACATACGTAATCTGGTTTATTTTTTTTAAATTTTTTGATATACTATTATTAGAGAAATGGAAGCGGCAGAAAACTGGTGTTTTCAGCAGTCTTCAAAACTGTATTGGTGGGACATAGTTCCATGATAGGTTCGATTCCTATACGCTTCCGCCATAATATATTAATAAGAGGTGTCAAGTAAATGGATATTCAAAAAGAAGTATTAAAATATAAAGAACAATTAATTTCGTCACTTCAAGAATCAATTCAAATAAAAAGTGTTGAAGAAGAACCAAAATCTGGAATGCCTTTTGGTGAGGGACCAGCTAAAGCTTTACAACATTTCTTAAAAGTGGGAGAAAACTTAGGATTTAAAGTTGAAAACTTTGATAACTATGCTGGACATATAATTTTTGGAGAAGGAGAAGAATCTCTAGGAATATTAGGACATGTTGATGTTGTACCAGAAGGAACTGGTTGGGATTATCCACCTTATTCAGGAATGATTGTTGATAATAAAATGTATGGTAGAGGTACTTTAGATGATAAAGGACCTTTAATGATATGTCTTTATGCAATGAAATGTTTAAAAGATATGGGAATTCCTTTAAAAAAACAAATTAGAATGATAGTTGGGGCAAATGAAGAAACAGAATGGGGTTGTATGAAACATTATTTCAATACATTAAAAATGCCTGAGCCTACTTTATCATTTACACCGGATAGTAGTTTTCCTGTTACTTTTGCAGAAAAAGGAATATTAAGAGGACTTCTAAAAATAAAATGTGATGATAATTTTTCTATTCAGGGTGGAAAAGTATTTAATGCTGTTCCTGAAAAAACTTTCTTAACTTTACCTTTAGAATATAAAAATCTTATTATAGAAGAATTAGAAAAATATAATTTTGAAAATGAATATAAAATAACTTGTGAAGAAAAAAATAATAAATTAGAAATTATATCTTATGGAAAGGCTGCTCACGCTGCTCATCCAGAATTAGGATATAACTCTCTTTCAGCTTTATTATCATTTATATATGCTATTGGATTAAAAGTTACAGGTCTTTCTGAAATGGCAAAATATTTTGGAGAAAATATAAAACTTGAGTTCAATGGAAAATCAGCAGGACTTTACTTTAAAGATGAGCCTTCTGGTGAAATAACTATGAACTATGGAAAAGCTTATGTTGAAGATGGATATTTATATGTATCTCTTGACACAAGATATCCTGTAACAGTAAAAGTAGAAGAATTAGAAAATAAATTATTTGTATTACTTAACAAATATGGAATTGAATTTGTTGGTGGAAAAAAAGAAAATCCTTTATATATTAAAAAAGATAGTTTCTTGGTACAAGAACTTACAAATATCTATAAAGAAATTACAAATGATAAAGATTGTGAACCTGTTGCTATAGGTGGTGGAACTTATGCTAAGGCTGTAAAAAACTGTGTTGCTTTTGGTGCCTTACTTAAAGAAACACCTGATACTATGCACCAAAAAAATGAATGTATTCCTTTAGACACTTTGGATACATTATTAAAAATATATGTAGAAGCAATTTATAGATTAGCTAAATAAATTAGGAGGAAAAATGAATAGAATTGAAGGAAAAGTAGCTTTAGTTACTGGAGGAGCTGCTGGAATTGGAAGAGCAATAGTTGAAAGATTTGCTGCTGAAGGGGCAAAAATGGTTATTGCTTGTGATGTAAATCCATGTGAATATGAACAAGAAAATGTTGTTGGAAAAATATTAAATGTTACAGATAGAGAAGGAATAAAAGCTTTAGTCAAAGAAATAGTTGAAACTTATGGAACTATTGATATTTTAGTAAATAATGCTGGAATAACTAAAGATGGACCTTTCTTAAGAATGAGTGAAGACCAATGGGACGCAGTTATAAATATAAACTTAAAAGGTGTATTTAATGTAACTCAAGCTGTAGCTCCTGTAATGACTAAAGCAAAAAAAGGTTCTATAATAACTTTATCTTCAGTTGTTGGTTTATATGGAAATATTGGACAAACTAACTACTCTGCTACTAAAGCTGGAGTTATTGGAATGACTCAAACTTGGAAAAAAGAATTAGCTAGAAAAGGAGCTCAAATTAGAGTTAACTGTGTTGCACCTGGATTTATTCAGAGTCCAATGACTGATAAATTATCAGAAAAAGCTGTTGAAGGAATTTTAAGTGGTGTACCATTACAAAGAATGGGAACTAAAGAAGATGTAGCTAATGCTGTATTATTCTTAGCAAGTGACGAATCTTCTTATATTACTGGGGCAGTTTTACCAATTTCTGGTGGACTTTCATTTTAGTTTTATAAAATAATAAAAAATAAAAGAGGGTGTTGTTATTACAACACCCTGTTATTTTTTATATAAAATTATTAATAAAAATTTGTTCCTTTTTAAATAAAAAAGATTATATAAAAGTTTTATTTATATAATCTCTTATTTATTTTAGTTTAAATATTTTTTATATTCTTTTGTAGTAAACTTAGGACTTCCTTGTTTATATTTAAAAATATTTTCTTGACTAACCACTTTTATTTTAGCATTTACTAATCCTTTATCAAGAGAAGCAATCTTAGAGAAAGCTGCCTTACTCAAATCTAATTTTCTACCGTATTTTTCAAAACCACCTCTATCTATAACTACCACTTTAATAGATTTTTTATTTTCTTTATTAGTTACTTTTAAAACAGTTCCAAAAGGATATTCATTAGAAGCACAAGTATATTGACTAGAATCATAAATATATCCACTAGCTGTTAACTTTCCTTCAAAACCCTTTGCATACCAACTTACTTTATTAGCATATATTGAAATTGATAAAATTAACATTAATAAAATAATAAAAAACTTTTTCAAATATAACCTCCTATTTATTTTTCTGATTTTTAACTATTTTTGCTAAAATAGATTCAAGTCCAATTAAAACTATTGGCATTATGATATTTAAAATTATTTGAATATTTAATTAGGAGTAAATAATTCCATCAGATGATCTCATTTCTCCTATCATTATTGCATATGGTAAAAGTAAAACGATAATACTAATAATTATGATACTACAACTATAAACCTTTGATTAGTATAGTTGTTAATAATATTTCTGAAACACTATACAACTAGAAATATAATCATTGTTAGTGTACACTAATTAAGTTTCTTTTTATTTATCATATTTTTTCTTTTTTTATTTTGAATTTTTCGTTTCATAAAAAACATCACTAACTCTAAAATTATATCATAAATTTTAATTTAAAAAAAGTTTTTTATTTAATAAATTAAAATTGTATTAATTTTTTAACTATATTATTAAAATTTTTTAACTAAATTTATAAAAAATATCTAAATTTTTTATAAGTACTTTTTTTGATTAATATTCAGTTGTAATTCCTTTATTATTAGGAATTCTATTTAATTTTTTCTTAAATTCTTCACATTCTTTTTTATTTATTCTAGAGAATTTTCTTCTATAAATTTCAGTAATATTAAGTCCATATTATTTTTTACAACGAATTAATCCCACACCATCGCCAAAAGGTAAAAGGGTAAAATCGTAGTTCCTATAAAGATAATCTATAAATTCATCTAATTTTCTTACAATAGTTTTAAATCTTTTTGGATATTCTTTATATAAATATCCTCTAAACATAATATTATCAATAAAAACTATTCCACCATCATTAAGCATTTTATAAGAATCTTCAAAGAATTTCTTATATTGTCCTTTAGAAGCATCTATAAATATAAAATCAAACTTATCATCTAATTTTTCTATTTCAGTTGTTGCATCTCCTAATATCATCTTTACATTTTTTAAAGAAGCTTTTTCAAAATTTTTCTTAGCCTCATTAAATCTCTCTTCATCAATCTCAATAGTTGTAAGTATTCCATCATTTTTTTCAATAAGTCTTCCCATTAAAATTCCTGAATAACCAATGGCAGTTCCAACTTCTAAAACATTTTTTGCATTGATAGTTTTTATCATAAACTCTAAATATTTTGCAACCTCTTTTGTTACAATAGGAACATTATTTTCTTTAGCATATTCTTCAAGTTCTAATATAAGTTTATCTTCCTCTTTTATTTTATCAATTATATATTGATTAGCTTCTTTTAATTCTTCTAACAATTTTTTCTCCTTATTTTAACTAATTTTTTTAAGTTTTGCTATATAAAAGTTGTCTACAATCTCTTCTTTATAATCTATTAAAAATCCTCCAACTTCGTCATATTCTCCTGCTACATTTTCAGGAATTTCAACTTTAATATTTTGGAAATTTTTATGATTTTCTAAGAATTTTTTTACATTTAAAGTGTTTTCCTCTTTTGTAATAGTACAAGTACTGTAAACTAACTCTCCACCAACAACTAAATTATTACTTACACTTTCTAAAATTTCATATTGTAAATTTGAAAGTTCTTCTACATTTTCAAAATTTTTGTTGTATAGAGCCTCTGGTTTTTTTCTTATAACTCCATAACCACTACAAGGAGCATCAACTAAAATTTTATCAAATTTCTTTCCTTGCTCTTTTATTTTTCTAGCATCAAGTTTTACAGCCTTTATGATATCTATCCCCATTTTTTTACTATTTTCTTCTATAAGTTTAATTTTATGAGGATAAATATCAAGAGAAAGAAGTTCCCCTTTATTTTTCATAAATTCAGCTATTAAAACACTTTTACTTCCAGGAGCTGCACAAGAGTCTAAAACTGTTTCTCCTTCTTTTGGATTTAGATTTTTCACAGATAGATATGAAGCAGCATCTTGAGCAATTATTTTTCCATTTTTAAATTCATCAAAATATATTACAATTCCAGAATCTAAATAATAAACTGTATCAATTTTTTTTATAATATTTATATCTTTCTCTTTTAAAAGATTTTCAAATTCTTCACAAGAATATTTAAGAGTATTAACTCTAACAGCCATATAAGGTATTTTCTTTAAAGAAATTAAAACTTTTTCTATATTTTCACCATATTCTTCAGATATTTTTTCACAAAACCATTTAGGATATGAGTATAGAATATCATAAGCTTTCTCATTTTTTAATTTTTCTAAAATTTCATTTTTTTCTCTGTCATAGTTTCTTAAAACACCATTTACAAATCTTCCTACAGGAACACTAAATTTTTTCTTTGTAAGTTCTGTAGCTTCCCAAATAATTCCTTTTACGTCACTATTCATAAAAGTCATTTGATATATTGAAATTCTAAAAAGTTGTCTTTGCCATTCTTTTTTTATCTCTTTTACTTTTTGATTTATAATATAATCTAAAAATATTTTATTTCTAATAACTCCATAAAAAACTTCTGTTATAAAGCCTCTTTCCTTTGGGCTTAAAGTATTTTCTCTAAAATATTCATTTAAAGCTATATTAGAAAATTTTCCTTGTTCTACCTCTGATAATAAAACTATTATCCTTTGTTTTATATTCAAAATAACCTCCAGATTAATTATTTTTTTCTAATTTATATAATAAATTTCCTACAAACATTGCCAAAAATCCCCCTGAAAGCTTTGCTACAATCACAGGAACAACCATAGATTTTTCTATACCAGCTGTAAAACCTAAATGACTTCCAAAAACAAAGGCTCCACTTACAGAAAAGGCTATATTCATTATTTTTCCCTTAGGGTCCATATCTTTTACTAAAGCAAGCATGGGAATATTGTGAGCAAGACAAGCTATAAATCCAACCACAGAATTTTCATTCACATCTAAAATATTTCCAATTTTTATTAAAAATTTTTTAAAAATATTTGTTATAAAATATACAAGAGGAAAAGCTCCTGAAAGTACCATTGCAATTTTACAAACCGTTTCACCAGCTTCTAAAGCTGAAATCATATTATTTATTATAACTATTCCTGTCAAAACTCTAATACTTTCTAAGGCAAAACCTATTGTTATTAATATTGTAATAATTTTTCCAAAAATTAAAAATCCACTAGCTATTTTTTTTGGATATTTAAAAAGTAAAATTCCTAAAATTATTGTTAAGATAAAAGTTGGAATTAAATTTAAAATTAAAAATTTTATATTAAATCCTGCTACTAATCCGCCTAAGAAACAACCAAAAGGAACTGTAATTATTCCAGCTAAAATTCCTTTTGAAAGATATTTTTCATCTTCTTTTTTTATTATTCCCATAGAAACAGGAATTGAAAAAGATAGAGTAGCTCCTAATGTAGCACTTAAAATTAAACCTCCTAAATATCCACCCTCTTTACTATGAGCTAATTCCATTCCTAAAGAATAACCTCCCATATCATTGGCAAGAATTGTTCCAGGAAAAAGTCCAGGGTCGATACCAAAAAAGTTATATAAAGGAGAGATAATTGGATTTAAAAAATTGGCAATTACAGGAGAAAGACAAATTATTCCTATCATAGAAATTCCCAATGAACCCATTGCCATTATTCCCTCTTCAAATTTTTTTCCATAACCTAATTTATTTCCAAAAATTCTATCAATAGCCCCAACTATCATAAATAATATCATAATATATATAATCAAATCATTTATTTGCATTTTTTCCCCTATCTAAAAATATTCTTCATATATGATACCGTAATTTTAAATGAATGTCAAACTATCTAAAAATTTTGTTTTATTAAAAATAAATACTTTTATCTGTTGACTTTTTTATGAATGCAAGGTATACTATTAATATCAAAATGTTAAAATAAAATACATTTCTAATTCACTTTTTTTCAAGGAGGCGGTTATGATGGTTAATCAATACAATGGTGAAGGAAAAAAAGAAGGTTTATGGGTAAAATACTTTGAAAATGGCAAAGTAAAAGAAGAAAAAAACTATGTAAATGGAGTTAGAGAGGGTGAATATAAGTGCTACTATTCTAATGGACAAGTAGAAACTAGAAAACATTACAAAAATGGAAATTTAGATGGAGTTTATGAAACTTTTTTATCTAACGGAGCTAGAGATACTGTTTATCATTTAGTTAATGGAGAGATGGTTGGAAGATATGAATCTTTTTATCCAAATGGACAAACTAAAAAACTTGTAGAATATATAGATTCTAAAAATACAAAAACAAACTTATCTTTCTATATGGATGGAAAAGTTCAAAAAGATTGTAATATAAAAGATGGAAAACTTTCAGGTGCTTATAAAGAATACTATTCTAATGGACAGTTATATATATGTGCTTTCTATGAAAATGGTGAATTAAATGGTGAATATAAAGAATACGATGAAAGTGGAGCTTTAGTAAAAGAGTGTGTTTATAAAAATAATAAAATAGAAAAATAACTTTTAAATAAAAGAGATATTGTCAAAATTCAGTATCTCTTTTTTATTTGTGTAATTTTTATATTTAAATTTTTGTAGAAAGTCTAACAGTCTTTTATTTTTTTATGGTATATTATTATTGAGGTGATATTTTATGATAATTGAAAAATTAAAATCTCTCAACAGTAATATTGATAATTTTCTTTATGAAGATACAAAAACTACCTTAGAAAAAATCTATTTCATTTTTAAAGAAAAAAATTTTCAAGGTTATTTAGTTGGTGGAATTATAAGAGATATAATTCTTTCAAAAAATACTTTTGATATAGATATAGTATCTCCAAATTTTTTAGAAATTGGAAATTATATAATAAATAATTTTCCTGTAGAAAAATATCGAATAAATGAAAAATTTTTAACTTTTAATATAAAACTTAAAAATGGACTTAATGTGGATATAGCTTCTCCTAGAAAAGAAATTTATCCTTTTTCTGGAAGTTTACCTGTAGTTTCTCCTTGTGATATAGAAGATGATATTATAAGAAGAGATTTTTCTATAAATTCTATTTATTTAAATTTACAAGATTTTAAAATTTTTGATAGATTTAAGGGAATTGAAGATATAAAAAATAAAAAAATAAAAATTTTACATAATAAAAGTTTTTATGATGACCCTACCCGTATTTTACGAGGAATTAAGTTTGCTAGTAGATATAATTTTTCCTTTGATGAAAATACAGATTTATTAATAAAAAAAGCTATAAAAGAGAATTATTTAAAAAACATCTCAAGCGATAGACTTAAAAATGAACTTTTGCTTTTATTTAAAGAAAAAAATATAGATTTAATTTTAAATTATCTAAAAAATTATAATGTATTAAATTTTTTAGATATATTTATAAATACAAAAAATATAAAAAAATATATAATTTTTTACGATTCTTTTAATAAAAAAATAAAAGATAAATTTTTAATTGAATCCTTTGAAAATTTTATTTTTATAACTATTTTTTTTACTTTAGATAATCAGAATAGAGAAGTGTTATTTAAATTATTTAATATCTCTAAGAAAAAAATTAGAAAAATAAATGAATTTTTCCTTTATTACCTTGATATTTTCCCCTCTTAAATGATATAATAGAATTAGGTGTGGTTTATTTAGGAGAGGTGAGATGTAATGAAAGAAGAATATTCGATTAAAACTAGAGAAAATTTCCATACAGAAATTAGTATACCGGGGTCTAAGTCTATGACTACAAGAGCATTGATTCTTGCTTCTTTATCAGAAAATCCTGTTATACTTAAAAATCCACTTTTTAGTGAAGATATAGTTCAAATGATTGAATGTCTTACTAAATTAGGAAATAAAATTCTAGTTTCTGATGACAAAAAATATATTAAAATATCTGGAAATAAAAAAAGAGAATTTGGTAAAAAAACTTTACATGTAGGTAATTCAGGTTCTGTTATGAAATTTTTAATTTCTTATATTGCAACTGGAAGAGGAGAGATAACTATAGATGCTTCATCTAGAGTCACAAGTAGACCTATTCGTGAATTTGTTGATAGCATGAGAGAATTAGGAATTGAAATAGAATATTTAAAAAAATCAGGTTTTCTACCTATAAAAATATATTCTCAAGGAACAAAATCTAATATAATAAAAGTTCCAGGAAAAAATAGTAGTCAGTATTTATCTTCTGTTCTACTTTCTGCTTCACATTTTAATAGTGATATAGAGGTATTAACATCTCATAAAATCAGTTCAAAATCATATATAGATATTACTTTAAAAATGTTGCATGATTTTGGAGCTAAAATAGAAAAAACTGAAAATGGATATTTAGTTAAGAAAACTAATTTTGATACAGTAAAAGGTTATCTTATAGAAGGGGATATGGCTTCTGCTTCATATTTTTTAGCAGCAGCTCTTATAACAAATAGTACAATAAAAATAAATAATTTCTCATATAATAGTATTCAAGGAGATTATAAATTTCTTGAAATTATGGAAAGCCTTGGACTTAAAATTATTGAGAGGACAAAGACTTCTATTACAGTACAAGGAGTTGAATCTTATGAAGGTTTTTCTCTTGACCTTAATAGAACTCCAGACCTTGTTCCAACTCTTTCAATAGTAGCATTATTTGCAAATTCTCCTTCAGAAATACATAATGTTGCAAATTTAAGAACAAAAGGAAATGATAGATTAAATTCTATTCGTACAGAGTTAAAAAAAATATATGGAAGTGTTACAGACCTTCCAGATGGAATAAAAATTATTCCTAAAAAAGCAGGAACTTATAAAGGTGGAGTTATGGAAACATATAATGATCATAGACTTGCAATGAGTTTTTCTTTAATTGGTCTTAAAGTAAATGAAACATCAATTGTTAATAGTCACTGTGTATCTAAAGTTTTTCCTAACTTTTTTGAAGAATTTGAAAATATATATAAATAATTATTTATGGAGGAAATATGGGATTATTCTTTAACAAAAATCTTGAATTTAAAATAGAAGAATTAAATAACAAAATAGAAGAGTTAAACAATAAGATAAAAACCTTAAATAATATTATTGCTGAAAAAGACCAAGAGGTAGACATATTAAAATTAAAGTTAAAACATAGTGAAGAGAATACTCTTTCTGTAGAATCTTTTGAATATTTACAAGAACAAATAAGAGTTTTAACTTCAGAAAAACAAACTCTTACTAATAAAATTCAAGTCCTTGAAAAAAGTTTAGATGATTCTAAAAATTCTATTCTTTCTATGGGACAACTTGAAGTTATGGAAAAAAATTTAAAAAAGACTAAGGAAGAAAATAAAACTCTTAGTGAAAAAGTAAATATTTTAGAAATGAAAGTTAAAGAAGTAGAAAATTCTTCTGTTTCTCCTAAACAAATGGAAATTATGGAAAAAAATTTGAAAAAAGCTAGAGCAGAAAATTTAGAGTTACAAGAAAAACTATCTCATTATCAAGAGACAGCTAAAGAGGTTGTAAAAATTCAGGTTGAACATAGACCAATGGAATTTTCTGAAAATGCTATTTTCTTAGATAAATTTAAATATAAGATTTTAATTGAAGATTTCTTTGAAGGAACTAAATTTAAAGAAGTTCGTGAATTTCTTCTAAAAAAAGAATATGTTTTCTTAAATGACATTAAAAATTTTAAAGAGATTGAAGGAATTGACAAAAAGAAAAACTTTAAAGCTGCTTGTCTAAAAGTCCAAAACTTCGAAAAAGGTATTGTTCCTTTAGAGGATAGAGTTTTACTTTGTAAAGGAGCAAAAGTACAAAAAATCTTTAAATCATTTAGAAAATTTACTAATTATCTTGTTGAAAATAATTTAGAATATATGGACAATCTTGATGGAGCTGATTTTAAGGCTCTTTCTGTAAAAGCTAGTATTATGAGTAAATCTGTAAAAGATATTATGAATACTGCAGAAGAGTATTTTAATACTTACAAGATAAAAGAATAGGGGGAGATTCCTTTGAAAAATATATTACTTGGTGTTTGTGGTGGTATAGCAGCTTATAAATCTGCTAATATAGTTTCTAAATTTAAGAAAAAAGGTTATAATGTAAAAGTTATAATGACAAAAAATGCCACAGAAATTATAACACCTCTTACTCTTGAAACTCTTTCAAGAAATAAAGTTGTAGTTGATATGTGGGATAAAAATAGAGGATATGAAGTTGAACATATATCTTTAGCTGAATGGGCTGATATAGTTTTAATAGCTCCAGCTACTTATAATATCATAGGAAAAATTGCTAATGGTATAGCTGATGATATGCTTTCAACAGTTGTATCAGCTTGTACAAAACCAAAATATATAGCTCTTGCTATGAATGTAAATATGTATAATAATCCTATTCTTCATGAAAATATTCAAAAATTAAAAAAATATAATTATAATTTCATTGATGCTGATGAAGGATTCCTAGCTTGTAATACAAATGCTAAGGGAAGATTAAAAGATGAAGATGAAATTGTTGAAATTATAGAAAATGCTTTAAATGATGAAAATAAAAATTTATTAAAAGGTAAAAAAATTCTTATTACAGCTGGTCGTACAGAAGAACCTATTGACCCTGTTAGATATTTAAGTAATAATTCTAGTGGTCAAATGGGATATGCTTTAGCAAATCAAGCTGTAAAAATGGGAGCTTCTGTAACTTTAGTTTCTGGTCCTACAAATCTTCCAATTCCAAAAGGACTTTGTGAATTTGTACAAACAAGAACGGCTATGGATATGTATAATGCTGTAATGGAAAGATTTGATAGTCAAGATATAGGAATAGCTTGTGCAGCAGTAGCTGACTATAAACCTAAATTTTATTCAGAACAAAAAATAAAAAAAACTGATGATGATTTAGTTATTGTTTTAGATAGAAATCCAGATATATTATTTAATATGGGACAAAAGAAAACTCATCAAATTTTAATTGGATTTGCTGCTGAAACTGAAAATATTATAGAAAATGCCAATAAAAAACTTATTAAGAAAAATCTTGATATGATAGTTGCTAACAATGCTCACAATATGAGAAGTTCTAACAATTCAGCAACTTTTATAAAAAAAGATGGAACTTCAATAGATATTCCTGAAAAAACAAAAATTCAATTAGCTGTTGATATTCTAAAAGAGATATCAAAATTCTAAAACTTAGGAACACTTATATCTTATACTTAAGATATAGGTGTTTTTTTTATATAAATATAGTATAATAAATATGAAAGAGGTGATAAAATGAAAATACTTCATACATCAGATTGGCATCTTGGAAAAAAATTAGAAACTGCTAAAAGAATAGATGAACAAAAAAAATTTATAGATACATTGGAAAATATAGTAGAAAATGAAAATCCACAAATTATTTTAGTAGCTGGGGATATATTTGATACTCCTAACCCATCATCTGAAGCTGAAGGATTATTTTTTGATGCAATGAAAAAAATATCAAACTTTGGTAAAAGAGCCATTATAATAATTCCAGGAAACCATGATGGTGCTGAAAGATTGGCTGCTTCTAAAAATTTAGCTAGAGAATTTGGAATTATAATATATGAAAAACCTTTTGAAGTTAAAGAAGTTGGAAAATATGGAGAGTTTCAAGTGGTTAAATCCTTTGAAGGTGGACTTCTATTAAATATTGACAAGGAAGAAATATATATTTATTCTTTGCCTTATACTAATGAAAGCGTAATTGATGAAGAATATTTGAATATAGAAACTTTCAAATATAAAAAAAATCCTGATGAAATATCTTCAGAAAATATAGATTACTCTAAAAAAATTGGAATAATTTTAAAAAATGGAATAGATTTTGTAGAAAATTTAAATATACCTAAAATAATAATGTCACATTTATTTATTGCTGGAAGTAGTGGAGATGGAGATGAAAAACCTATTGAATTAGGTGGAAGTAAGGCTGTAAATTTAGGAGATTTGCCAGAAGCTGATTATATAGCCTTAGGACATATTCATAAACCTATGAAATATATTTCAAAGAGAGCTTGTTATTCAGGTTCTCCAATAGAATATAGAGTAACAGAAAATAAATATTCTAAAAAAATATTTATGGTTGATGTAAAAGGAAAATTACAAACTGATATTAAAGAAATTCAATTAGAAAATTATAAGCCTATAAAAATCTATGAAGTTTCTAGTATTGAAGAGGGAATAACTCTTTCAAAGGAGTTTATGGAAAAAAATCAATGGATATATTTAAAAATTCATACTGATAAATATCTTTCGAGTAAAGATATTAGAGAAATTAATAAAAATAAAAATATAGTTGAGATTATTCCTATTCTTGAAGGGCAAGAAAATGAAAATGGCCAAAATATAAATATTGATTATAGCCAGCTTAATATAAAAGATGCTTTTATTGAATTTTATAAATCTGAAGATGGAATAGAGCCAAGTGGTGAAGTTGTAGATTTATTCTTAAAACTTTTGGAGGAAGATAAATAATGAGACCAATATTATTAGAAATAGAAGGATTACAAAGTTTTAAAGAAAGGCAAAAAATAAATTTTGAAAAACTTGGAGAGGCTGGGATATTTGGAATATTTGGAGAAACAGGAAGTGGAAAATCAACTATTCTTGATGGAATGATTTTAGCTCTTTATGGAGAAATTCCCAAATCTTCAACTTTTGCCAATAATCAAGGAGGAATTAGAAATCTTTTGAATACTTCTTCTGATAAAATGGAAATTTATTTTAAGTTTGCTCTTGATGAAGATATATTTGAAATTTCTAGAAAATATTATCTTGGAAAAAGTAAAGGAGAATTGGATTTAAAAACTAAAGAGATAATTTTAAAAAAAAATGGAGAAGTTATTGCTGAAAAAACCAATGCTTTTAAAGAGAAAATAAATGAAGAATTTGGTTTAGAACTTGGAGATTTTACTAGAACTGTAGTTTTGCCTCAAGGACAATTTAGTGAATTTTTAAAATTAAAAGGAGTTGCAAAGAGAGAACTTCTTGAAAGAATTTTTAATATGGAAAAATATGGGAAATCTCTACAAGAAAAAGTCAACGAAGAAAAAAAGTTTTGGGCAAAAGAGATAGAAAAATATGAAAATCAAAAACTTGGTTTTGGTGAAACTTCTAAAGAGGAGATTGAGAGCTTAGAAACTAGAAAAAATCAAGAGAAAGAATTTTTAAAAGAAAAAGAAGAGGAAAAGGAAAAATTTTTAAAAGAGTATAAAGAAAAAGAAGAACTAAAAAATCTTTTATTAAAAAATGAAGATTTAAAAAAAGAAAGAGTATTTCTTGATTTAAAAAAGGATGAGATAGAACTAAATAAAAAATCTTTAAAAAGAAGTCAAGAGGCTTATGAGTTAATAGAACATATTGAAGTTTTTGAAAATATAAAAAATAAAATAGATATAAATAATGAAAAATTAGAAAAACTTTTAGTAGAAAAAACTTCTTTTGAAAATAAAATAAAAGAGTTTAATAAAGATATAGAAAATAATCTTCTAAAATTAAATGATGTTACTAAGGAAAAAGAAACTGTTGACTATAACAAAGGTGAAGAGATAAAATTAGGAAAAATAATATTTTCTAAGAAAAATCTTATTGAAAAAGAAGAGGAAAAAATAAACAAAAGTAAAGATTTAGAAAATCTTAAAACTGAAATTAAAAATATTAAATTAGATTTAGAAAACAATAAAAATAAAGCTTTAGAAATTGATAAAAAAAGAGAAGAAATTTCTAATATAGATGAAAGTATATTAGAAAAACTTTTAAATGAAAAACAAGAGTTTGAAAATATAATTAAAAAATATAAGGAAAATTCTAAAAAGAAAGAAAATTACATTAAAGAAAAAGAGGAACTTTTAGAAAAAGAGATTTTATTTTCTACTAAGAAAAATCAAATAATTGATGAAATAGATGAGTTAGAAAAATTAAAAATTGAAAATATAGCCTTACAATTAGCCATTAATTTAAAAGAGGGAGAACCTTGTCCTGTATGTGGTTCTACATTTCATCCTCATTTAATTATTGAAACAAGCAATTATGAGGGAGATATAAATAAAGATATAAAAAGTCTTAATATAAAAAGAGAAGAATATATAAATGAAGAGGGAAAAATAAAAGGAAAAATAGATACTCTTACTAGAAATATAGAAGATTTATCTATTTATTTTAAAGATAGATTAATTGATGAAAATATAACTTTAGAATTAGAAAATAAAATTCAAGAGTTAGAAAATATGTATTTAAAAGAAAAGAAAAATATTGATGAAATAAACAGTCAAAAATTATCTATTGAAAAAGAGGAGATTTTAATTAATAACACTATTAAAAATTTAGTTGAGAAAATCTTAGAAAGAGAAAAAAATGTTAAAAAGCAAGAAAAGGAGATTGAAAATATAAATGAAAAAATAGAAGATATTAAAAATTCCATATCTTTAGAGGGGGAAATATATATAAATAATTCCATAGAAAATCTTGAAGTTAGAAAAAATATCTTAGAAGAAAATGGAAAAAAAATAGATAGTTTAACAAAAGTTGAAAAAACTCTCGAGAAGGATATATCTCTTTTAAAAAGTAATCTCGAAAAATTAAAAAAAGAGTTTGATGAAGTTTTATTAGATGAAAAGGCTATAACTACAGAAAACTCCATATTTGATAAAGATAAAATAGAGAAAGAAAATATAATAAATTCTCTTTCTAATAAATATAACTTTAAAAATAATGACGAAGTTAAAGAAAGTTTTTTAGGAAAAGAAAAAGAGGAAAGTTTAAAAGAGGAGATTGAAGAATATACAAATAATTATCAAAGAATTATAACTCTTTTATTAGAGAATGAAACTCTTATAAAAGGAAGACAACTGAGGGATGAGGAGTGGGAAGGATTAAAAATAAAATCAAATGAGATTGAAACTACTTTAAATAATTTAAGAGTATCTATTTCATCATTAGAAAGGGATATAAATGAGAAAAAAATCTTGTTAGAACAGTTAGAAAAAATAGGAAAGGAAATTTTAAAGGCTCAGAAAAATTTTGATATAGCAGAAGATTTATATAAAAAATTAAAATCTGGAGATTTTATAAAGTTTTTAACTACAAAGAGATTAAAAACAATAGTTGCCAATGCTTCTGAAAGATTAAATAGGATAAGCAATGGAAGGTATCAATTAGAATCTGATGATGAATGTGATTTCTTTGTAATAGATGTATTTAATAGTGGAGATAGAAGAAGAACAGGAACTTTATCAGGTGGTGAAACTTTTATAGTTTCTCTTTGTCTTGCTCTTGCTCTTTCAAAGCAATTACAACTTAAAGGAAAAGTTCCTTTACAATTTTTCTTCCTTGATGAAGGTTTTGGTAGTCTTGACTCAAAACTTTTGGATAAAGTTATGGATTCTATTGAAAATATAAAAAATGAAGAAAGACTTACAATTGGAGTTATTAGTCATTTAGAAGATTTGAAAGTGAGAATTATAAAAAGATTGGAAGTAGAAAAAGCAATTCCAGGTGTAAGAGGTAGTAGAATAAAATTAATTTAAAAAAATATTACTATAAAATTTTTTTTATGATATAATATATCATAAATTAATCAAAAAAGTGTAAAAAAATTATATTTTTTAGAAAGGTTGGTATTATGGACGGAGATAAATTAAAATTTTTACAATTATTATCTAAATCATTTCCAACAATTGCAGCTACTACAAGTGAAATTATAAACTTAAAAGCTATCTTAAATTTACCTAAAGGAACAGAACATTTTTTAACAGATATTCATGGAGAGTATAGAGCTTTTAATCATGTACTTAGAAATGGTTCTGGAGTTATAAAAGATAAAATTGATGATATTTATGGAGATACTTTAGAAGAAAATTTAAAAAAACAATTAGCAACAGTTATTTATTATCCAGAGGAAAAAATAAATCTTATTCAAAAACAAACTGCTGATATGAAAGGTTGGTATAAAATTACTATTCTTAGATTAATTGAAGTTTGTAGAATAGTAAGTTCAAAATATACTGATTCTAAAGTTAGAAAAGCATTGCCAAAAGATTTTGCCTATATTATTCAAGAATTAATTCATGAAAAATATTCTGATGATAAAAAGGATTATGTAAGAAATATTATTGATACAATTATTGAGCTTGATATTGCTAAAGAATTTATTGTATCTTTATCTGGGCTTATCCAAAGACTTACAATAGATGTATTACATATAGTTGGAGATATTTATGACAGAGGTCCTAAACCTCATCTTATAGTTGATAAACTTATGCAACATCACAATGTTGATATTCAATGGGGTAACCACGATATGCTTTGGATGACAGCAGCAGCTGGACATAAATGTGCAATAACTAATGTTGTAAGAATTAGTAGTAGATATTCTAATACTGATATTTTAGAAGATGTTTATGGAATTAATATGTTGCCACTAGCAAGATTTGCTATGTCAACTTATGCAAATGACCCTTGCACAAATTTTTTACCAAAAGAATCAAAAGATTCTGATGTTTCTTTAATGGCAAAAATTCATAAGGCTATATCTATAATTCAATTTAAAATTGAGGGGCAAACTATATTAAAAAATCCTAATTTTAATATGAATTCAAGACTTCTTTTGGATAAAATTGATTATAAACGTGGAATTTTAAAAGTAGATGGTAAAGAATATCCATTAACTGATACTAATTTTCCTACAATAAATCCAAAAGACCCATATGCCTTAACAGAGGAAGAAAATGAAATTCTTGAAAAATTAAAACAAAGTTTCATTCATAGTGAAAAATTACAAAAACATACTAAGTTTCTTTTCTCCAAAGGAAGTATGTTTTTAAAATACAATTCAAATTTATTATTCCATGGTTGTATCCCTGTTGATAAAAATAAAGAATTTACTAAAATGGAATTATTTGGAAAAACTTTTTCAGGAAAAGCATATCTTGAAGAATTAGATAGAATTTGTAGAGAGGGATATTTTAATAAAACTGATAGTAAAATGAAAGAAGCTTGTATGGATATGATGTGGTATCTATGGTGTGGAGAAAATTCTCCATTATTTGGAAAAGATGCTATGAAAACTTTTGAGAGATATTTTACTACAGATAAAGATTTACATAAGGAAAATAAAAATTATTACTATTCATTATATGAAGATAAAGATTTTATAGATAAAATTTTTGCTGAATTTGACCTTGACCCAGAAAAATCTCATATAATAAATGGACATATGCCAGTAAAAGAAAAAAGAGGAGAGAGTCCAATAAAAGCTAATAAAAAATTAATTGTAATAGATGGTGGATTCTCAAAAGCTTATCAAAAAGAAACAGGACTTGCTGGTTATACTTTAATATATAACTCTTATGGATTAAAACTTGTATCTCATCAGCCTTTTGAAGATGTTAATACAGCCATTGCAAATTGTATAGATATTCACTCTTCTACTAGAATTATTAAAAGAGTTTTAGAAAGAAAAAAAGTTAAAGATACAGATGTTGGAGAAAATATCCAAAAACAAATTAATGATTTATATGAATTATTAAATGCTTATAAGAGAGGTTATATAAAAACTAAAGAAGAAAAATAAAATAAAAGGAGTTACAAATTAATTGTTGATTTGTAACTCCTTTTTTAGCTTTCAAGAACTTTTAAGGGTATATTTTGACTAAAAATGTAAATAAACTCCTGGACCAATTGGTAAATCTAATAAATACCAAATTATCATTGCTATGACTAAAGTTATTAATATAGCCACAGAATATGGAATCGTTAAAGAAAAAACAGTTCCAAATCCTAATTTTTCTCCTTCTTTTAATTTTAATTTTCCTTCAGCCTCATAATCAGCTAATAAACCTAAAACAACAGGGATAAGGTTTTGTACAGAGGAAACAATATTAGTAGCTGAATCTCCTATTCTAAAAGCTAATTGTGCATAGGCAGGAGATATATTTAATAAAGCAAATGTTGGAACTACTATTTGAGATAATACTAACCATTTTGTAGAACCAGAAGTCAAAAATAAATTTAAGAATGAAGTCATTAATGTAACTATTAAAAGTAATATTAAAGGAGAAACATTTAATTCTTTAATAACATTAGAACAAGCAAAAGCTAAAATTTTTAAAGAATTCGATTTGTTTAATAAATGTATAAAAATTGATGCAGGTAATAAAGTCACCATTAAAGGAATAGCTTGAGATAGTCCTTTTTGTAAATATTTTGGAATATCTCTAGAAGATTTTATTTTTTTAGTACCTATTCCATATCCAACCCCTACAAATAAGAAAAGAAAAAATATAATCATTACTATTGAGGATAATAGAGGGGATTTTGGTAAAAATCCTCCATCAGAATTTCTAAAAAATGCATTTTGAGGTATTGTTAGAATTCCCATAATTATAACAAATATTATAAAACTATAAAAAGAATATTTTAAACCTCTTTCTTCATCTTCAGTTAATTTATATTCATTTAATTGAGAAGTAGAAAGCCCTTCATAATCTCCCTCAACTTTCACTATAATTTTTTCTGTAACAAAAGTTATTACAAAAGTTAATAGTAAAGTAGCTGCAGCCATAAAATAATAATTACATAAAGGATTTACTGTAATATTATAACCTACAGAATGAGCTGCTTGTTCTGTGATACCAGCTAATAAAGCGTCTGTTCCAGCAACAAAGAAATTTGCTGTAAATCCTCCAGAACAAGCTGCAAAGCCAGCTATAATTCCTATTTTTGGATTTCTACCTAAAGCACTAAATAAAATTCCACCCATAGTTATAGCAAATATAGTCCCAGCATCAGACATAATATTTGCATTTACTGCCATAAAAATGAAAACAGTAGTTATTACATTTTTAGGAGTTTTTAATAAATATTTTCTCATTAAAACATTGAAAAAACCTATATTATCTACTACACCGATTGCCATCATCATTAAAACAACAATTTTCAATGATGGGAAATTAATAAATATAGTTGGGATACCACTTATCAAATCTCTTAAATTTTCATATGTTAAAAGATTATTAATATTAATAACATTTTCTGTTTGAGTTTTTATATCAAAATAACTAATACTTACACCAAATTTAGATAATATAAAAGATAAAAATAATATTATTATTGAGAAAATTGTAAAAAGAATAAAGGGATGAGGTAATTTATTCCCTAAAGTTTCAACTAATTTTAAAAAATTAATTAGAAAACTTTTATTATTTTTTTTCATAAATTTTCCCCCTTTTTAATTTTTTTATTTAAAAAATTCTAGAATAATTTTTGTTATAAACATAGATATAGAAGCATCTATTAGTGGAATTACTAAAAGAAGTTTATAATATTTTTTGGCAACTCCTGATACAAGAACTATTCTTGCATAATGTCCTACTAAAGTCCCCATTAAAATTACAGCAGGATATAAAATAGTAGCTTGTTCTTGATTTATAACTCCGTTTTGAAATAACATTAATCCTGTAGCTGCCCCAGCTGCCTTAGCGAAGAAAGCGGCAATAATAACTAAGGCTGCTTCTCCTGGAAGTCCAAAAATTTTCATAATTGGATTTAATCCGATAGCAATAATATCCATTAAACCTGTTGTTTCAAGAAAAACAATTAAAGCATAGGCTAAAACCATAGCTGGAGCTATTTGTTCTAAAGCTATATTTAATCCTTTTTTAGCTCCTTTCATAAATATTTCTACTGAACTAGGAGAATTTTTTATATTATCCATAATTATTTCACCTCTTTATTCCTATTTTTATATATAATAAATCTAACTATATTCGCACCTATTATTTTCATTACAAATTGAATTAATATAATTCCACCTAAAGGAAGTATAGAAATTGATAAAAGAGGTCCTCCAGCTGAAATACTATTTGTTACTACTCCAGAAGCAGCATATTGGTAAGCAACAAATATGGCTCTTTCTTCGTCATTAATATAATTTTGATCATAAAGTTCTTTTGTCATAACAGCACCTATATCAGAAGATGTAAATGAACTAACAAAAGCTAATCCAGTTACTCCAGGAATTCCCATTAATGGTTTTAATATAGGTTTAAAGAATTTTGCAGCAGCCTCAAGAGCCCCTAATTCTTGAGCTACAGCAATTAATCCAGAAGATAACATTAAAGAAGGAACTAAAGTAAGAGCTACTAGAAATCCTTGTCTAGTTCCTCCTCCTCCTTTTCCTGTAAAATCAACATTTTCATAAATTTTTCCAAATTTTCCTAAAAGATAACTAAAATCTAATGCTTTTAAAGTTTCATGATTTTTTAATAAACCAGAAAACATAGCCATCAATATAAATAAAGATATCCAACCAGTTATTGCTCTTTTTCTTTCTGTAGTCATTTTTTAAACCTCCTAATTAGAAACTTTCAGGTAAAGTTAAAATACTTTTTACAATTAATTTTGCTCTTTCAACTAAAGAACTTATTACAGCTCTTTCTCTTAAACTATGATTTTCATATCCTTTTACACCCATTCCACAAATTGTAGGAATTCCTAAAGCAACACTGTAGGCTGCATCAGAACCTCCACCTAAATAACAAGAATAAGGAGTTCCGAAGCCTAATTCTTCAGAGATATTTTTTACATGTTCAAATAATTTATGATTTTTTTCATTTTCTTCCATTGGGTCAGAAAGTGAAAGTTTTTCAAGAGTAGCTGTTGTCCCTGGAACAAAAGATGTTTCTGTCATTTCTTTTAAGAAAGTTTCTATTTTTTCTAAATCTTTTAATTTTCTAAATCTAACATTAACTGTTAAAGTACACATTTCAGGAATTGTATTTTGACTAGTTCCACCTTCTATAACTCCTACATTGTAGTGAATTCCGTTATAATCGTTTTCTTTTTCAATATTAATAATTTTATAAGCTCCTTCTCTTATAGCACTTATTCCTTTTTGTGGTTCATTTCCAGAGTGAGCAGCTTTTCCTTTTATTGTGATTTTATAGTTTGTTGTTCCTTTTCTTCCTACCACTATTCTTCCATCAACAAATCCTGTTTCACAGTCCATGGCAGCTTTAAATCCTTTTAATTCATCTAAAAAGAATTTTTTTCCTTCTCCATTACTAAATCTATGCCCTACTTCTTCATCTCCAGAAAAAGCAAGTTTTACAACTTTGTCATAACCTATATGATGTAGTGCTCTAGCTACAAGACTAGCCACTATAACTCCACCTTTACAATCTAAAACTCCTGGTCCATAGATTATTCCTTCTTTTTCATCTACTTTAACAATTTCTTCTCCAAATAATCCTTTTTTATGAACAGTGTCAAGATGTCCTAAAAGAGCCATTTCTAATTCAGTTGATTCTGTTGGATACCAAGCAGTTATACTATTTGCTCCTACTGAAAATTTGTGAATTTTAGTAGTCATTCCAAATTTTTTTAAATTTTCATCTAAGAAAGCTATAGCATTATTTACTCCTTCAATATCAGCAGATTGACTTTCTTTTTTACATAAATCAATCCATAATTGTTTCATTTCATTTTCTTTTTCGTTGATAAAATCAAAGGCTTTTTTTATATTATATTCCATAATACCCCTCCTAAACTTTTTATTTTATATTAATTATTTTAATTAGTAACATTTTTTGTTCAAAAGAAAGATTATTATTTTCAAAACTTAAATTCATTCCTAATTTTATATTATTAATAGCAAAACCTTTCATTATGTTATAAAGAATATTTTCATCATCAGAATAATTGGATAATGATATCCAATCTTTAAAATTACGTTTTTGTTTCCAAAGTTGTATTTCAGGATTAATAAAACTCTCATCTTTTAACATTTTTTTCAATGAATTTAATGTAAAAAATTTATTATGAGAAAAATCTCTTATTTTATTAAAACTATCTTGAAGTTTTGCTTCTTCTTCATTTTCATTTGCAATAATATCTATTATTATTAATTCCCCAAAATTTTTTAAAACTCTTTTTATTTCTTTCAAAACTACTACAGGATTATTAAAATGATGCATTGAAAGTCTAGTTACAATAGTATCAAAAGTATTATCTTCATATTTTAAATTGTGAGCATCTCCAACTAAATAATTTATATTACTTATTCCTTTTTTATTGCATGCTTTTTTTATTTTTTCAATCATAAGAGGACTTATATCTAAAGCATCCACTATTTCAGCATACTTAGAGAGTTCTAAAGCTATTACACCAACACCACAAGCCAAGTCTAAAACTCTTTTATTATTATATGGATAGCCACTATTAATAATTTTTTGAATTTCTGTTTTATTATTTATAAATTCAAATTTATTATAATCTTCTGCTTGTTTATTAAAGGATGATTTATTTTTTTCTAAGGAAGTTTCAACTTTTTCAATATTTATACCTAAAGCATCAAATATTTTCTTTTCTGAGTCAAAACTTATTTTTCTTCCATTTTCATAGCGATTTATAGTTTTAAAACTGACTCCTGATTTTTTTGCTAATTCAGTTTGAGTTAATTTTTGTTCCTTTCTAATTTTTTTTATTATTTTATAATAAACAGTCTCTTTAATAATTTCAATCATTTTTAACTCCTATATTTTATTAGTTATAATGTTAAATTAACATTATGATTTCTGTCAATAATATTTTTTAAAATAAGGTATTACAATATTTTATAACGATATAAATTAAATGTTGTCCTATAACTGTCCTAAAATTTTTTTGGAAAAATTATATAAAAAAAGAACCTTTTTATTGGAATTTATCCAAAAATGGTTCTTTTTTTATATTTTTATTTTAATCCTTCTATTTTTCCACCAAGATTTATAAAATCATTCCAAAAATTTGGATAAGATTTATCTACACAGTCAGCCCCAGATAAAATAAGTTTTTCTTTACATTTTATAGAAGCGATTCCTAAACTCATGGCTATTCTATGGTCATTCCAACACTCTACTTTACCACCACTTAAAAATTTTTTACCTTTTATAATAAGTCCATCAGAAAGTTCTATAACTTCTCCACCTATTTTATTTAATTCTGTAGCAATAGCATTTAGTCTATCACACTCTTTTATACGAAGTCTACTAGCATTTATTATTTTTGTTTCTCCCTCACTAAGAGCAGCTAAAACTGTAAGAATAGGAATAATATCAGGACAATCATTAGCATCAATAATTGTACCTTTTGTATGAGAATAACTAGAAATAATTTTGTCTTTTTCTATTTTTAAATTTACTCCCATTCTTTTTAAAATATCTAAAATCTTTTTATCTCCTTGAAGAGAATCTATATTTAAACCTTTAGAAATAATATTCTTATCTGTTAAAGCTCCAGCCACTAACCAAAAAGCTCCTTGAGAAAAATCTCCCTCAACATCAGAATTTATATTTTTATATTTTTGATTTCCCTTTATAATATATTTTTTATGATTATGATTTTCTATAGAAATTCCATATTTTTTTAATGTATCTAAAGTTAAATCCACATAACTTGCTGATTCTAATGATGAAGTAATCTCTATAATAGAATCATTTTCTAATAGAGGTAGAGCAAATAAAAGCCCTGAAACAAATTGAGAACTTATATTTCCTGGTAAAAAATATTTTCCACCTTTTAATTTTCCATTTATTTTTAATGGAAGATTTATTTTTTCATCATAAGCTATAAAATTTATATTATCCTGTTTAAAAATTTCAAAATATGGGTCTAAAGGTCTTTCTTTTAATTTTCCCTCTCCATTAAAAATAATTTCTTCCTCAGATAAAGCTCCTAAAGGAATTAGAAATCTTAGAGTTGAGCCTGACTCATTACAATAAATATTTTTATTTTGAAGTTTAATTTTTCCATTTACTCCCTCTATAAGAAAAGCTTTTCTATCTTTTATTTTTGAGGGAATCTCTTTTATACTAGCTCCCAAATTTTTAAGTCCATTACAAGTAGCCTCAATATCTTTTGACATACTTATATTATCAACTATACTTTCTCCTAATCCTAAGCAAGCACAAATAATTTCTCTATGTCCTATACTTTTAGAAGAGGGAATAATAATTTCTCCACTTAAAGAGTTAGGAGTTATAATTATATCTTTCATAAACTCTCCATTAAATATATTTTTCTATATCTTTAAAATCTATTTTCATTATTTTTCCATTTCCTATTTCAGAAAGGACAATAAGATTTATAGATTTTCCAAAATTTTTTTTATCTCTACCAATTGTATCTAAAGTTTTTTCTCTATTAATTTCACAATCTGTAGGTAATGAAAATTTTTCTAAAACTTTTTTTATCTTTTCAAAAGTTCCTTTTTGTGTAATTCCTAATTCTTCCATAATTTTAGTAATTTTACACATACCAATAGACACAGCTTCTCCATGAGTAAAAGTTTCAAAGTTATAGTTTTTTTCTATTGCATGACCTATTGTATGTCCAAAGTTAAGAATCATTCTTTCTCCTCTGTCAAATTCATCATTTTCCACGACTTTTTTCTTAACCATACAACAAGCTTCAATTATATTTTGAGATTTTTCTAAAACTTCTTTTTCATCTTTCATATTTTCAAAAAGTGAAAATAAATTTTTATCTCTAATACAACTACATTTTATAGCTTCTCCTAAACCATCACGGAAATATTTTATTGGTAATGTTTTTAAAAGTTCTGTATCTATATATACAGCTTTTGGTTGATAAAAACTTCCAACCAGATTTTTTCCCTCTTCTAAGTCTACAGCCACTTTTCCACCAATACTACTATCTATTTGTGCAAGTAAAGATGTTGGAACTTGTATAAAATCAATTCCTCTTAAAAATGTAGCAGCTACAAAACCTCCTAAATCTCCTACAACTCCACCACCTAAGGTTATTATTAAATCTCCTCTAGTGATTTTTTTATCTACAAGTTTTTTATAAATTTCACTTGCCATATTGAGATTTTTACTTTTTTCTCCAGGGGGAATAATAAAATAACTAACTAAAAAATTTTCTTTTTCCAAAACTTTTACTAATCTTTCAAGATAGAAAGAGGCTACATTTTCATCTGTTATTACAAAAATTTTATTATATGAAAAATTTTCTTTTATTTTTTTCCCTATTCTATTTAAAAGATTTTTATCTATTTCTATCTTATATGATTTTATTCCTAAATTTATATCTATAGTTTTCATAAATACCTCTTTAATTAAACTGATATATCTCTAGCTCCATTTTCTATATCTTTTAAGTAACCTTTTATTTTTTCTTTGAATTTTTCATCTTTAACTTTTTCAAGTTCTTTTAAAATAGTTTCATCTCCGATTTTTCTTAAATTTTCATCAGCATAATCTAATAAAAATTCTTTTAAAGTCATCATTGCATTAGCTTCACACATAACATTAATTTTTCCACTTTTAGCAATTTCCATAAATCTATCACCTGTTCTACCAGAACGGTAACAAGCTGTACAATAACTTGGAATATATCCACTTTTCATTAAACTTTCTAACATTTCCATTGGAGACCTATGGTCACCAACTTCAAATTGGGCTGTATTTTCATTGCTTTCTGAATATCCTCCAACACCTGTACAAGAACCAGCACTTACTTGTGAAATTCCTAATTCAATAACACTATCTCTAAATTTACTTTCTTCTCTTGTAGATAATATCATTCCTGTATAAGGAACTGCCAATCTTAAAACAGCCACAATCTTTTTAAATTCATAATCATTTACAAGATATGGATATTCTTTTAAAGTAACATTACTTGCTTCTCTAAGTCTTGGAACAGAAATTGTATGAGGTCCAACTCCTGTAACTCTTTCTAATTCATTTGCATACATAATCATAGCTACAGTTTCATATTTGTGGTCATAAAGTCCATAAAGAACTCCAATTCCTACATCATCTATTCCAGCTTCTCTAGCCCTAAACATAGCTGTAGTGTGATAATAATAATTTTTCTTTGGTCCACTTAAATGCATTTTATCATAAGTTTTTTCATGGAAAGATTCTTGGAAAAGAGTATAAGTTCCAATTTCTGCTGCTTTTAATTTTTTATAATTTTCTATAGTTGTTGCCGCAATATTTATATTTATTCTTCTTATATTTCCATTTTCAAATTTTATAGAATAAATATCTTTTATACAATCTAAAATATAATCTATTGAACAATTAATAGGGTCTTCTCCTGCTTCTAAAACTATTCTTTTATGTCCTAATTTTTCTAAAGCTTTTACTTCTTCTACTAACTCTTCTCTAGTAAGTTTTTTTCTTGTTAAATCGTTATTACAATGTTGGTATCCACAATATTTACAGTTATTTACACAATAGTTACTAACATAAAGAGGAGCAAACATAACTATTCTTTTTCCATAAATTCTTTCTTTAACCTCTTTAGCTATTTTAAACATTTTATTTAAAAGTTCTTCGTTAGCTACTGATAGTAATATGGCAGCTTCTTCTGGAGTAATTCCCTCACATAATCTAGCTTTCTCTAAAATTCTATCTATTTCCTCTTCACTATTAGATTTTAATTTTGCATTTTCTAAAATTTTATTAATGCTTTCCTCATTTAAAAAACTTATATCATATTTTTTTTCTATCATTTTTTTTTCCTTCCTGTAACCCTATTCTTGTATTAAAAATTTTTATTAAAAATTATTTTTTACTAATTTTTTCAAAAGCTTTTCTAGCAACTTTTAAAGTTTTATCTATATCTTCATCACTTAAAGCTAAAGAAATAAAATGTGCTTCAAATTGAGATGGAGGGATAACAATTCCATTGTCTAACATCTCATTAAAGTATATAGCAAAATTTTCTGTATTTGATGAAAGAGCATCTTCTAAATTATTAACCTCTTTTCTATCAGTGAAAAATATTGTATAAAGAGAACCTAATCTATTAATACAAACAGGCACATTATATTCCATAGCAATTTTTTCTAATTCAGTTGTAATATATTTTGTTTTTTCTTCTAAAGTTTTATAAATAGTTTCTCTGTTTTCATATAAATATCCTATTGTTTCAAGTCCAGCTCTTACAGATATAGGATTTCCTGATAAAGTTCCAGCATGATAAACTCTACCAATAGGAGCAACTAAATCCATTATCTCTTTTTTTCCACCAAAAGCTCCTACAGGGTATCCACCACCAATTATTTTTCCAAGAGTTGTCATATCAGGAGTTATTCCAAAATATTCTTGAGCTCCTCCAAGTGATAATCTAAATCCAGAAATAACTTCATCAAAAATTAAAACTGTCTTAGTTTTTGTACAAATCTCTCTTACAAATTTTAAAAATTCTACATCAGGAGTTATTACTCCCATATTAGCTGGAACAGGCTCCATTATTAAACAAGCCACATCTTCCTTTTCTAATATTTCTTGAATTTTTTCTCTATTACCAAATGGAACTGTCAAAGTATCTTGTAGAACTCCAGCAGTAATTCCATTACTATCTTGATAACCATCTGTTAAAAGTCCAGAACCAGATTTTACTAAAAGAGCATCAGAATGTCCATGATAACAACCTTCAAATTTTAAAATTTTATTTCTCATTGTATAAGCTCTGGCAAGTCTAACAGCTGACATTGTAGCTTCTGTTCCAGAAGTTGTAAGTCTAACTTTTTCTATTGATGGGCAAGATTTTGTTATTAATTTTGCAAGTTCTACTTCTAATTTTGTAGGTAATCCATAAGAACTTCCATTTTCAATCTCATCTCTCACTCCTTCAATAACTCTTTCAAAATTATGTCCAAGTATCATTGGTCCCCAAGAACAAATATAATCTATATACTCATTTCCATCTTCGTCCCAAAGTTTTGAACCTTTAGCTTTTTTTACAAAGATAGGAGCCTCTCTATTTACAGATTTAAAAGCCCTAACAGGACTGTTAACTCCCCCAGGAATAAATTTTATTGCTTCATCATATATATTTTTAGAATTTTGATAACTCATTTTTATATCTCCTTTCATACTGTACAAAGATATTATATCACAATTGAATTAATTATTTGTATATTTCTAAATTTTTTATATTTTTATTTAACAATTTTTAGTTTTTTATCAGTCTAAAAAATCGAATTAAATTTTATGGAGGTATATTATGTTTTCAATAGATTATAAAGTTATTGTATCTGATATAAATTATGGAGGTCATATGGGAAATGAGAGAGCTTTAATTATTTTCCAACAGGCTAGAATGGAATTTTTAAATTCTTTAGGATATGATGAAATAAACATTGGAGAGGAAAAGGGAATTATTCAATTAGAATCTCATGTATATTATCTAAAAGAGGTAAAACTTGGAGAGAATTTAAAATGTTTTATAAAAGATATAGATTGTACTAGAGCTTCTTTTGATACTTTTTATGAAGTTGTAAATGAAAAAAATGAAGTTGTTTTAAAAGGTTCTACTAAAAATATGGCCTTTGATTATAATAAACAAAAACCTGGAAGAATGCCAAAAGAATTTGTAGAAGTATTAGATACTTACAAAAAATCATTGACTTTATAGTGCCATATGAGAGGTATAGAATTTTTTAAAAACGAGAGGTGAATTAACTTGGAAACTAACGCTATTATTTCAATTTTAAAATCAGAAATTAGAAAAAAAGTTATTGGACAAGAAAATATGATAGATAAAATTCTTATTGGAATTTTAACAGAAAGTCATATTTTATTAGAGGGATTTCCCGGTCTTGCTAAATCTCTAACAGTAAATACTATTGCTGAAACTTTAGGACTGAAATTTTCTAGAATACAATTTACACCAGATTTATTACCAAGTGACATAATTGGTACTGAAATTTATAATGAAAAAACAGGAGAATTTTATACTAAAAAAGGACCTCTTTTTGCAAATATTGTATTAGCTGATGAAATAAATAGAGCTCCAGCTAAAGTACAAGCTGCACTTTTAGAGGCAATGCAAGAAAAACAAGTAACTATTGCCAATGAAACTTTTTTACTTGAAAAACCTTTTATAGTTCTTGCTACTCAAAATCCAATAGAACAAAATGGAACTTATCCATTACCAGAGGCTCAACAAGATAGATTTTTAATGAAAGTAAAAGTTGAATACCCTACAAAAGCTGAAGAGATGGAATTTTTAAATCTTATCACTGGTGAAAATGATTTTGATGAGATTGAAATTAAAAAAATTCTTGATAAAGATGGTCTAACTTCTTTAAAAAATCAAGTTAAAAAAGTTTATATTGATGATAAATTAAAAGAGTATATTTTAAATATTGTATTTAAAACAAGAGAAAAATCTCAATTTATATCTTGTGGAGCTTCTCCAAGAGCAAGTATAGCTTTAGTAAAAGCTTCAAAAGCTAATGCTTTCTTAGAGGGAAGAAATTTTGTAATGCCAGAAGATATTAAAAAAGTTATATATGATGTTTTACGCCACAGAATAATTTTATCTTATGAAGCACTTGCTTCTGAAAAAAATATTGATGAAATAATTATGGAAATTATAGAATCTGTAGAATTACCATAGAAAGAGGTAATTATGACAAAAGAAGAGTTATTGAAAAAAATTAAAAAAATAGATTTGAATATATCTTCAAAGGCTGATGAATTTTTTGTAGGAAATTATCGTTCTATATTTAAAGGAAATGGAATGGAATTTTCTGATATAAGAAAATATGAAATTGGTGATGATGTTAAAAGAATTGATTGGAAAACAAGTGCTAGACAGAGAAAAACATATATAAAAGAATATGAGGAAGAGAGAGAACTTTCCATATTTCTTTTGGTGGATATATCTCTTTCAAATAATTTTAAAATGAAAGAGGATTTAATTACACAAATTGCTGGAAGTATAGGTTATAGTGCTACAAAAAATAGTGATAATGTAAGTTTAATATTATTTACTGATAAAATAGAAAAATTTATTCCTCCACAAAAAGGGAAAAATCACTCTCTTAGAATTATAGAAGCTTTATTAGATACTAAACCTTTAGGAAAAGGTACAGATATAAGAAATGCTTTAAATTTCTTTAATAAAATACAAAAAAGACATTCTGTTGTATTTTTAATATCTGATTTTTTAGATAGTGGCTATGAAGAAACTTTAAAGCTTATACAACAAAAACATACAGTTATTCCTATAAGGATAATTGATAGAAAATTCCAATCTCTTCCAAAGGGATTTTTATTTAATTTACTAGATTCTGAAAGTGGAGAAACTGTTGTTGTAGGAAATTTAAAAGAGGATATAAATTTTCAAGAAGAAAAAATCCCAAATGTGTTAGATATTTATACTGATGAAGATTATGTAAAATCTCTTATGAAATTTTTTAGAAGGAGGAGCTTATGAGTGATATTTATATAGGTGATAAAGTCAATCTAAATATACAGGGCACTTCCAAAGAAAATATAATTTCATCTTTTAAAGATTATCATATTGACGGGGTTGATAAAGATAATACAATAACTTTCAGAAGTTTTAAAGTTGGAGATAATATAATTGATATTGGAAATAATCAAATAAATTTAAAAGTTGCTTCATCAATTACAAAAGAAGATAAAAATATCTATATGAATTTAACAGATGAAAGTAATAAAATTGTAAATTCTGGAGATTTTCCTTTTATAACTCTTTTGGGAGTTATAATGTTTCTTACAAGTATAAGTTATTTTATTATAAATTTTAGTAAAAAGAAAAAAATTGAAAAGATTATTCCTATTGATGAAAAATGTAAAAATATTTTAGAAAATCTTTCTGATGAAAATTTTCATTTTGAAATCAGTATAGCCTTAAGAGAATATATAGATTATATATGTAAAAGTAATTTTTTAGCAGGGGTCTATAAAGAAAATTCTCTAATCACAAAAGATGATATTGAATTTTTGAAAACTCTTGATTATTATAAATTCTCTCAAAATAAAATAGAGGATAAAAATAGTTATAAGATAAAAGCATTAAAAATTTTTAATAAGTTAAAAGGAGGGGAAAATAATGTTTAAATTTCAAGACCCTTATTTCTTCCTCCTTATCCCTATAATATTATTTTTATTTTTTAAGAAAGAGAGAAAAAAATCTATAACTGTTCCTAGTATTTCAAAAATAAAAAATTATTCATTAAAAAGTAAAAAATATTTTATAGGAAAATATTTGATTTTAATCTCAGCTATTCTTATGACAATAGGACTTGCAAGACCTCAAAGGGTAACTGACCATAAAATAAAAAAGGATGGAATAGATATTGTAATTGCTCTTGATTTATCTAGGTCTATGTTGCAAGAAGATTTTTCACCAAATAGACTTGAAAAGTCAAAGGAACTTTTATCAAAATTTATAGGTAAAAGAACAAATGATAGAATAGGACTTATTATTTTTGGTGGAGATGCCTATACAAAAATTCCTCTTACTTTTGATAATTCAATGGTAAGAGAAACTGTTGAAAAAATAAAAGTTAGTGATATTACAAGTAACAATCAAACAGCCATTGGAATGGGAATTGGTGTATCTTTAAATAGACTTAAAGATTCTACTTCAAAATCAAAAGTTGTAATTCTTATGACTGATGGAGAAAATAACTCTGGGGAGTTATCTCCTATTGAAGCTACAAAACTTGCAAAAAAACTTGGAATAAAAATATATACTATTGGTATAGGAGCTTACGAAAGGGAAGTTCCTTGGTTTGGTGGAATGACAAAAGTTAGAAATAGAGAGCTTGATGAAAATCTTTTGAAAACTATAGCTAAAGAAACTGGCGGAGAATATTTTAGAGCTAGTGATGAAAAATCTTTTAATGAAATTTTTGAAAAAATAAACTCTTTAGAAAAAACAGAACTTGAAAAAGATGAGTTTTTCCAAAAAGAAGAGTTATATATGGGATTTGTAAAAGCAAGTTTACTATTTTTAATTATTGGAATTTTCTTTGAATTTTTATTATTTATAAGATTACCATAGGGGAAGGATATAATGAAATTTGGAAATTTAGAAAATTTAATTTATTTTATTTTTCCCATTTTTATGATGGTTATCTTAATAATGGGATTGAAAAAGAAAAATAGAGGTTTAAAACTTTTAAATCTCTCAAATAATAAAAAAATTTCTCATTTAAAAATATTTTTTATAAGTATTGGGACCGTTCTTGTTTGTATCTCCCTACTTTCTCCTGAAAAATTTTTAGAAGAGCAAAATGTAGAGAGAAAAGGAAACAGTATCTATGTACTTATTGATACTTCTCGCTCTATGCTTACAAAAGATGTTTATCCAAATAGAATTGAGGGAGCTAAAAGAGTTACCAAGGAGATTATAAAAAATCTTAAAGGGGATAAAATAGGAATTATTCCTTTTTCTGATAGTGCTTATATTCAAATGCCTCTAACTGATGATTATACAATAGCAGAAAATTATATAAATGTTATTGATACAAATCTTATTACAGGTGGAGGGACAAATATTTATGAGGGACTTGTTATAGCTAATAATTCTTTTAATGAGATAGAAAGTGATAATAAAATTGTTCTTGTAATTTCTGATGGTGGAGACTATGATAAAAAAGTTTTAGATTTTATAAAAGATAATAAAATTGTAGTTTATACTGTTGGAATTGGAACTTCTAAAGGAGCAGTTATTCCTGATAATCAAACTACTGGTTTTATAAAAGATGAAAAAGGGAATGTGGTTGTAAGTCAATTAAATTCTGATTTTTTAAAAGAGATGTCTAATAATTCTAAAGGAAAATATTATGAGGTAAACAATCTTCAAAATAATACTTTAGAGTTTTTAACAGAGATAAATTCTTTAGAAAAGAATAATATAAAAAATGAAAAATTAGCAATTTATAAAAAATATTATCAAATTTTCTTGGGATTTGGATTGATTTTTATTTTATTAGGTTATTTTCTAAAAGGAAGGGTAAAATATGAAGAATAAAAAATATTTATTTATATCAATTTTTATAACCTCTCTCCTTTTTATAATATTTTCATATAAAGATATGATGATTTATTATTATGTAAAAATGGGAAATAAAAATTACTATTCTAAAAATTATGATAAGGCTAGAGAGTATTACGAAAAAGCTCTTAATATAAAAGATGATTATGGGATAAGAATAAACCTTATAATTAATGATTATGAAGCTAAAGAGTATGAAAAAGTTTTAAAAAATCCTGTAAACGCTGGATTTCTAAAAGGAAATTCAATAGTAAAGCTTTCTGAAAATAAACAAAAGAATAATTCTAATGAAACTTTAAAAGAAAATCAAAAAGATAATTTAGAAAAATCTTTAGAGTATTATAAATCAGCTATGCTTGAAAATGGAGATATGAATATTAAGAAAAATTATGAAATAGTTCTAAAAAAATTAGAAAATAATAACCAAAATCAAAATAATCAAGATAAAAATAAGGATAAACAAGATAAACAAAATAATAAACAAGATGATAAGAATAAAAAAGATAATCAACAACAAAATAATCAGGATAAAAACAATCAAAATAATAATCAGCAAAATCAATCTAATAATAATGACAAACAAAATCAGAATAATAACCAAGATAAACAAGAGCAAGATAAAAATAATAATCAACAAAATCAAGAGAATAATCAGCAACAAGATAAAAATCAAAATAATGATAATCAACAAAATAATCAAAATAGTCAAAATTCTCAAAATCAAGATAAACAAAATGATAATCAAAATAATAAACAACAGCAAAATACAACTAATTCACAAGCACAATTTTCTACAGATATAGAAAAAGCAAGAGATAAAAAAGAATTAGAAATGGTATTAAAGAAATTAGAGGGAAATGAAAAACAATCTTTTAAAAATAATGAAAGACTAATAGGAGTTGGTAAAAATGATACTAAAAATAGATGGTAAATTTTTTAAAATGTTTTCATTTTTTTTCTTATTGACAATTATAAATATTATAACTTTTGGAGCTACACTTACAGTGGACAATCCAAATGCTAGAGTTGGAGTTCCTATAAAAATAACAGTAGAATTTACAGATGAAAAAAAAGATGATTATAAAATAGAGGGAATTGAAAATTTCCAAAGTATGGGAAAAAGCAGTCGTAGTCAATCTAGTTGGATAAATGGAAAATCTAGTAAATCTTATTCAGAAATTTATACTGTATTACCTTTAAATGAGGGAGTTTTTGATTTAATTCTTAATGTAAATGGTAAAAAAGTATCTGATAAAGTTACTATTAATGTTTCTAAAAATAATAAAATAAATACAGAAAATAGTTATGTTACTACAGATAATTCTCAATATAAAAGAGAATATTATATGGGAGAAAAAATTCCTTATTTTGAAAAATTAATTGTTAGAACTTCATTAAATAATTATGGATATACAGGACAACCTGTATTTACAGATTTTAATTTTAAAGATTTAACACCTAGAAATAATCAAGGAAGTCCAATAGTAAAAAGAATAAATACTCCTTCTGGAGAAGCTTTAGAAGTCCTTATTAAAGAGGGAGTTTTAGAAGCAAACTTTTCAGGAGAAAAAAATATTGTTTCAGGTCTTATCTCTTATACAGAAGCAAAAGAGAGTGATTTTTTTAATATTTCTACATCTGAACCAAAATATGTTGGAGGAAAAGATATATCTATAAAAATTATTCCTTTACCAGAAGAGGGGAAACCCAATAATTTTCAAAATATTGTTGGAAGTAGTTTAAAAGGTGAAGTTAATTGGGATAATAAAGCTTCTATTGATGTGGGACAATCTTTTGTGTTAAAACTAAGACTTTATGGAGATGTAAACTTAGAGTTTTTAAATACTATCCCATTTGATAATCAAGATTTTAATATTTATCAATCTATTACAAATTATAGTGAAAAAATTATAAATGGAAAATATGAAGCTAATAAAGATTTTGAAATAGCTTTTATTCCTAGAAAAAATGGAAAACTTAAAACACCAGATATAAAACTTTCATATTTTGATGTAAATGAGAAAAAATATAAAGATTTAGTTATAGAGGGAAAAAATATTGAAGTTATTGGAGAAACTATTCCTACTACTACTCCAAAATCTCCAATAGTTAATAACAATACAAGTAATCCTAATTCTACAACTGTAGAAAAAAATATAATAGAAATTAAAACTCTACCTACAAATGATACAAAAGTCAATAACAATCTATTAATTATCATTGGAATTTTAGGAGTTATAGTTATTGTTGAGGGTGGAATAATTGTAAAACTTTTATATGATAAAAAAAGAAAAACTAAAAATTATAAAGGTTTCTTTAAAAATATGAAAAATTCTAAAGATGATAAAGAATTTTATGAAAATTATTGTATTTATATGAAAGAAAAATATAATTTTAGTCCTAAAGCACATTTTGAAGATATACTTTTAAAGAATGGAGCTAACGAAAAAATTTTAGAGATAAATAGATATATTAGCCAAGCATTATTTAAAAATGAAAAATTAGATTTCAAAAAAATTATAGATATTTTAAGAAAAAATAGTTAATAGATATTTTTATCTATTGTATTAATATTTAAAATATGTTAAAATTTATAAGGTTAGCTTCTATAGCTCAATTGGATAGAGCATCTGACTTCGGATCAGAGGGTTGAGGGTTCGAACCCTTCTAGGAGCGCCATTATATTTGTTAGTTTTATGGTTATTTTTGGTTAGTACCAATATATCATTAAATTTTTTAAGAATGGTCATAGATAATTAATTTGTGATTTATATACTTCTGTTAATTTATCTATTCTTACTCAAATTAAACTTGATTTTTCTTGTATATTAATATCTATTGACTTTATTAAATTATTTTATTTCCCTAGAGTCTATTTTATTTTCTTCAATGGTTTTAGTTAAAAATGACAATTAAATATTGTCTTATACCATTTCCATTGAAAAATATAAAAGATTGTAATATAATTAATTAAATGTTGAGTAATGAGGGGAAGAAATGAAATTTATAGAAGATAAGAAACTAAGAGAGGAAATGTTCTTTAAACTTTGGAACGAGGAAATAAAAATTAATACAAATCATTATGAACTTGTTTTTGGAAATGATATTTTTATAAAAAATGGAATTACAAGAGAAGAACTTAAAGAAATTTTTGATTTTTGTGATAGGTATCATACTCTTTTTAAGTATGTTTATAAAAAAAGTGATAAAGAAGCAAATGAAAAACAAATTAATTATATTTTAGAAAGTTTAAAAGAAAATCAAGTATTTTTAATTAAACATCTTTTTGATTATTAATTATATTAAAAAATAAAGAGGACAGATTTTTTTATCTGTCTTTTAAAATTTTTAATCATTTTTTTCTATATTTTTTTTATCAGGTTGTATTAAAGATAATTCAGCTCTTTTTCTTATAAAACTTTCTGCTTTTTCTAATATTTTATCAAATAAACTATCAATAGTAAAAAATTGACAACAAACAAAAAAAATATGTATAATATGTATTATACACATTAAAGAATTAACAGAAAATAATGATAATATAAAAAATATGATATTAAAAAATATCATTGTTCAAATGATTCACATATAGATTAAGAATTAGAAATAATCGAGCTTTATTTGAAGTTCATAAAGATAAAATTATAGTTATAGTTTTAGATATTGGAAGTCGTGGAGATATTTATAAATAAAAGTTTAAAATAGCAACTTTTAAAAGGAGATTAATTTACCCTATTATTTTTAAAATTTATGAAAGAGAAAAAGAGAGTGAAAATTTTAAAAAAGAAAAATATTATCAATTAGAAACTGATATTTCGGATTCAAAATGTAATTCAATTTCTTTTCCTTATAAGAAAAAATTTAAAAAGGAAGATTTAAATTCTCCTCAAGCAAAAAATATTTTATCTTTAAAATCAATTAAACTTAAAAAAATTGATGAAAATACATGTATAAAAAAACCACCTAAATTATTTAATCTTAGTGATTTAAAAAAGTTTTATCTAAGAAATTTAGTTTTTAATGGCAAATATTCTAATTTAATTAAAGAAAAATAGGGGGGTATTTATGAATCCTAAGATACATATGATATTTTTTTTAATTTTTGATATTATTATATTTACAATTCTTTTTATTATATGGAAAACAAAAAAAAATAAATATGAAAAGATGAGAGTGTATTATTTTAGAGAAATAGAAAAACTTTTAAAAGACAATGAAAATAAAGATAAAATTTTAAATGAAATTTCTAGGAAAGATTTAGAATTTTTAAAAAACTATTATTTTTCATTAATAAGTGGAAAAGATATTATTTCTCATCAAAATTTTAGGTATAGATATTGACATTTAAAAAAAATAGAGTATACTATTATTAGTAAAATAAAGACTAGGAATCCGAACCTAAGTTCAAAAATGAGGACAGATAAGATTTTAGGAATCCGAACCTAAGTTCAAAAATGAGGACAGATAAGATTTTAGGAATCCGAACCTAAGTTCAAAAATGAGGATAGTAAAACAAGAAACCCTATGAATGTAGGGAGAAAAAAAGCCTATAATGGCTTTTTTTTATATACTAGAAAAAGGAGAATAATTTTAGAAAGTTTAAAAGAAAATGAAGTATTTTTAATTAAACATCTTTTTGATTATTAATTATATTAAAAAATAAAGAGGACAGAGTTTTTATCTGTCCTTTTTTATAAATTTATATTGGACTCACATTTTTATATAAAAAATAAAAACAACCTAAAATTCCAATATCATTATATACTCTTCATCAGTTTCAGTTATAACTTTAAATCCTACTTTTTTGTATAATCTTACTGCATAATTTTCTTTTTGGACAGAAAGAGAAACTTTCTTATAATTATTTTCTTTCAAAAATTCTATCATATTTTTTAGAAGAGAGGTACCAATTCCCCTTTTTTGATATTCTTTGTCAACAGACATAGCAAGAGATGGAGTTTTATCATCTACATGACCATAATCATTCATTATTCTTGTCCAAATAATACCAACTATTTTATTATTTAATTCAGCTACTAAGGCTATATCATCTTTAAATTTTCCAAAATCTTTAATATATATTTGTAGTTCAGGTAATTTAGTTATTTCTTTTGGAGGAGGAATCATATTTTTAGGAATATAAATAGCTTTATATAAAAAATCATCAAGTAAAAAATATTCACTCTCTCTTATATTTCTTATTTTGTAATTTATTTTATTTTTTAAAGTAAAAATTTGTACAGGATAGTTAAATTCTTCTGTTAATTCTCCCTCAATAAATCCTAATTTTTTATAAAATAATCTTGCAGCGATTCCCTCAGAAACTCCCTCTCTATAAGTTGAAACCTTTATCTCATCATCTAAATTAAAATTTTCTAACATCTTATTTAACATTGCTTCACCTAAATGTTGTCTACGATAATTTTTATCAACAGCTAAAAAACACAATATTTTTTCCTTCTTAGAAAATAATAAAACTCCAACTATAGTATTATTTTCTTTTACACAGATAGCTTCTTTATTTTTTATAAATTTTTCAACTGTTTTTTTATGTTCTTCTAAATCTGCTTCAGTTTCTAGTCCAGGAAAGTTATTTTTTACTTTTTTTACCAAATCCATCCAATTATTAATATCTTCTAATTTTCCATATTTAATTTCCATGTAACTTCCCCTCCTTTTTTAGCATTATATCACATTTTTTCAAAAAATAAAAAAGAGCTATTATAAATTTTTTATTATAAAATATAATAGCTCTTTTTATTTTAATTAGAATTCTTTTCCACCAGAAACTTTTATATCTGTTTCATTATTTTTTATTGCTTTTATAGAAGACTCTAAACCTTTTGTAATAGTTTTTAAATCCATATATGGAGTATTTTTCTTATCTAAAACTTGTTCTGTAATATAAGGTACATGGATAAATCCACCTCTTATATTAAGATTATTTTTATTAATGTAGTAAAGTAAAGAATACATAATATGATTACATACATAAGTTCCAGCAGTATTTGATACAGCAGCAGGAATTCCAGATTTTTTTATCTCTTCAACCATAGCTTTAATTGGTAAACTTGAGAAATAAGCATTTTCTCCATCTTCAAAAACTTTTACATCAACAGGTTGATATCCTTCATTATCAGGAATTCTTCCATCATCTAAATTGATAGCAACTCTCTCAACACTAAGTTCATATCTTCCACCAGCTTGTCCTACACAAATAACTACATCTGGTTTTACAAAATCGATATTTTCAAATAATTTTTTAGCTGATTTTTTAAATACTGTAGGAATTTGTAATTTTACTATTTCTACTCCATCAATATTATCTGGTAATCCTTTTACAGCTTCCCAAGCTGGATTTATTTTTTCTCCTCCAAAAGGGTCAAACCCTGTTATTAATAATTTCATTTTAATTCCTCCTTATATTGTGTTAAAAAGCTAATAAATACATTAAAATTATATGGATAATAAGTAAAGCTATTGCTATAGGAGCTTGTGATAATATTATACCATTTTTATTTTCCATTTCCAAAATAGAAGCTGGAACTATATTGAAGTTTGCCGCCATTGGAGTAAGAAGTGTACCACAATATCCAGCTGTTAGACCTAAAGCTCCTACTATTGCTGGATTTCCTCCAATATTTATTACAAATGGAACTCCGATTCCAGCTGTAATTACAGCAAAGGCAGCGAAAGCATTTCCCATTATCATTGTAAATACTGCCATAGCTACACAATATCCTATTACTCCAAAAATTTTACTTCCATCTGGAATGATTCCTCCCATTATTCCAGCTACAACTTCTCCAACTCCAGCTTTAGCAAATAAAGCTCCTAAGGCTCCTAAAAGTTGTGGTAAAATTACACTTGGACCCATTTGTTGTAACATTCTTGAAGAATCATAAGGAATATTTTTTATATTTTCTTTTGTTACCAACATAGTTAAAAGTAAAGAAACTAAAGCTCCTATTCCCAACCCAATAAGTCCACCTAATTTTGTAAATTGGGCTATTGAAAAGGCAACAACTCCAATAGAAAGTGCTGGAATAAATATTTTATTTCCTATTTTTTCCTCTTGTGCTTCTCTATATTTATCATCACTGTTTTTTAAACTTCCAAGTTTTACATTTTTAGTAGCTGTTAAAATTCCCATTATTAAAAGTAAAACTCCAACAATTACAGGATTTATATATGGACCAGCCATAAAAATAAATCCAAATATTATCCAGAAACAAGCTGTTCCTAATTTTTTAGAATTTTCCTTATCAAATAAAGCATATACTCCACAAACTATTAAAATTATTCCACAGATTATATACATTATCTCAAGAAGTGTGTTAATCATTAAATATCACCTCTTTTTATTTTTTTATCAAACATATAATTTTTTATTCCAGCCAAAATAATGGCTATAATAGCCATAGGAATACTTGCTTTGGCTATATCATAAGCTTCTACTCCTTGTATTCCTGCCTCTTGTAAAGTTCCAAGAATTAATAAAACTCCAGAAGAAGCTACGAAAACATTTTGTCCATAAAAATTCCCATAGTTTTCCATACTATTAGCTAGTCCTTTTAATTCTTCATCTAATTCTTTTGTTATTTTTTTCTCTTTTTCAGCTGCTCCTTTGGCCATAGGATATACAAGTGGTCTAATAAATTGTACATGTCCTCCTAGTCTTAAAGACATTGCACTTGCTATTGTCCTAATAATTACATAAAGAGTTAATACTTTTCCACAAGTAGCTCCTTGAAGAGAAGATATACATTTAGCTGCTCTTTCTCTTAAACCATTTCTTTCTAATATACCTACAGTAGCTAGAGTTAATAACAATAATGTCATATATCTAGTAGCAACAAAGGCACTTCCCAGTACGCCTAAAATTTCTGTAAGATTCATAGAAGATACAAGTCCAGTAGCAAGACCAGCTATTAGAACTACTGCAATAGTATCTAATTTTAATGTAAATCCTACTAAAATTAATAAAACACCTATTAATTTTATCATTTTTGTTTCCTCCTCCTATTTATATTTTTAATACACACAATGTATATTATACAATAAAATTTATAATTAGTAAATTATTATTTATAAAATAAAAGAAAAAATAATAAATTGTCTTTAAAATTTAATAATATTGTATTAAATTTTTAATAGAATTGATATAAAAAAAGAACTATTACAAATTATTTGTAATAGTTCTTATAAAAATTTATATTTTTTATAAAATTTCAGAGCTATTAATAATAATAGCTCCTTTTTTCTTCATTTCATTAATAGCTTCTAATGAAGAATTAGGAGTTAAATTTACTCCTCTACAACCATCTTCAACTAGATATACTTTATAACCTAACTGAAGGGCATCTAATACTGTAAATTTTACGCAGAAATCTGTAGCTAATCCCATAATATATAGAGTGTCTACATTATTTTTCTTTAAAATAGAGTCTAGTTCAGTTTTATTTAATTTTCCATTATCGAAAAATCCACTGTAAGAATCAATTTCTTTATCTGTTCCTTTAAAAATAATTTTATCTATATATTTAGAATTTAAGTCAGGATGAAATTCACTACCCTTTGTATTTTCAACACAATGGTTTGGCCACCAAACTTGAGGTAAACCATTTAATATTCCAATCTCTCCAATTTTTCCATCAGAATTACTAGCAAAACTTTTATGAGTTATTGGATGCCAATCTTTAGTTGCTAGTATCATATTATTAGAATTTTTAAATTTTTCCATAAGAAGATTTCCAATAATTATAACTTTATCTCCATCTTTAACTTCTAGAGCACCATTTTTACAAAAATCATTTTGTAAGTCTATTAATAACAAAGCTTTCATTATCATCACCTAAAATATTTTATAAAATCTCAAGGGAATTATAGCATATCTAGTATAATTATTCAATGTTATATATTTAAAACATCTTTGTAAAGTAACATAGCCATATAGAAATATATTACTAGAGCCAAAGCATCTACTATTGTTGTAACTAATGGTCCAGCCATTATAGCTGGGTCAAGTTTTAATTTTTTAGCTCCAATTGGAAGTAATCCACCAACTAGTTTTGCTATTATAACCACAACTCCCAATGTTAGAGAAACTAAAAGGGAAATTTTTAAATCATTTTTTAAAATAAGTTTCATACGTAAAAAATTAACAAGTCCTAAACCTATACCAACAATCATACTAACTCTTAACTCTTTCCATAAAACTTTTAGGCAATCACTATCTTTTATCTCTCCTAAAGCCATTCCTCTGATAACAAGTGTAGAAGATTGAGAACCAGCATTTCCACCTGTATCCATAAGCATTGGAATAGCTGCAGCAAGGACTACCATTTGTTCAATAATATTTTCATATTTACTTATAATTGTACCTGTAAAAGTAGCAGAAACCATTAAAACTAAAAGCCAAGTTAGACGATTTTTAGCTAGTTGAAATACAGATGAATCTAAATACTCCTCTTTACTTGGAGCCATAGCAGCCATTTTTTGGAAGTCTTCTGTATTTTCTTCTTCAATAGCATCCACAACATCATCTATTGTGATAATTCCAACTAATATATTTTCTTTGTCAATAACAGGTAATACTGTTAAATCATATTTTTTAAATAAATCTATTGCTTCTTCTTGATTTGTAGAAGTTGTAACATATAAAATATTTTTATTCATGACATTTTCTATTAAATCATTATCATTTGAAATTAATAAATTTTTTAAAGAAATTTCACCAATAAGTTTTTTGTTTTCTGTTACATAAGCAACATCTATAGTCTCTAATTCTTCAACTTTTTTTCTTATAAATAAAAGACTATCTTTTACAGTCCAGTTACTTTTTAGAGAAAGATATTCTATTGTCATTAAACTTCCAGCAGAATCTTCCTCATAAGATAAAAATTGATTTATCAAAGAACGATTTTCATTTTTATAGTTTTCTAAAACTCTTTTTACAACATTTGAAGGCATCTCTTCAATAAAATCTATCATATCATCAAAGTAAAGTTCTTCTAAAAGTCCTTGTAACTTTTCGTCATTGATAGAGCTTATTAGTTTCATTTGCATATCAGGGTCTAATTCAGCAAATACTTCAGCTGCCTTTTCTTTATTTAGAAGCCTAAATAAAATTATTAAATCTTTTTCATTTTCTTCATTATTTTCAAAAAATTCAATAATTTTTACAGGAGTTTCAGAGTTTAAAACTCCTTGTAATCCTTTTAAATCTTTTTTTTCAAGAAGTTCTCTTACTATTTTTTCAAACATTTTTCCTCCTTTTACAGAGGAAAAAACATTATCCCTCTGTAATTCATATTAAATTTTTAATTGTTATTTTACATTGGGGATAAGTATCCATAATTTTCTCCTTATTCTTAAATTTATATTCAACTTAAATATTATAACATTTTTTATATTAAAAGTAAATATTTTTATTTTTTGAGAATTTATTTTAATAAAAAGTGTAATATTAATAAAAAACTCGAGAGAAATCTCGAGTTTTTTATTATTCTTCTATTTTATTTTTTAAAGTTATATTATAAGTAAATTTATCAGCACGATAAAATCCTAAATTATATTCTATAAGAATATTATCTAGTGTATAAACTTTTCTTTTTCTACAAAGAATAGGAATATTTTTATCAACAATACATAATTTTTTAGATATATCTCCATCAGGCATAGTAGCACTTATTTCTTCATAAGAAAATTCAGGAATAATATTGTGTTTTTTTTCTAAATACTCATATAATTTTTCAAAATTGCCATTCATAAAATCTTTATCTTCTTCTAAAAGAAAAATAGGATTAAAATAACTTATAAAATATACATCAGGATTTTTAAATCCTTTAGCTCGAATAAGTTTTACTACTTTTTGGTCACTTAAAAAAAGATTCTGTACTTCTTCTGGAGCTTCACAATATTCTACTATTGAATATTTATAAAAAAGATTTTGATTTTTTTTACTCATTTCGTCTGTAAAACTATGCCATTCTGAAAGGGTAGTATTTATCTTTTCTGGTTTTTGATTGAGCCTTGTTCCTTTTCCTCTAATTCTTTCAATAAGTCCTTGAATTTCTAAATTTTTCATAGCTTTTCTTAAAGTATCTCTACTAACTGATAACATGTTCATAAGCTCATATTCATTAGGTAAAAAATTATTAGAATATTCTTTACTAAATAACATTTCTTTTAAAATTTCTTCTACTTGTATATATAAAGGAATAGGAGATGATTTATCCACTTTATTCATAATTTCTCCTTAAAAATATTTTCAATAGATATTATACATTATTTTTTAAAATATCTAAAGCTTTTTTTATCCCTTTTACAGCAAGTATCAATTTTTCTTTTGGACATCCAACATTTAGTCTCATTCTGGTAGAATCTCCATAAACTTCACCAAACATAATTCCTACCTTACATTCTTTTATTAAAGTTTCTTTTAATAATTGAGGTTTTATGTTAGTTTCCTTAAAATCAATCCACATTAAATAAGTTGCTTCAGGTATATAAACTTTTAATTTTCTATAGTTATCTAATTCAGTTTTTACATATTCACAATTAGTTAAAATATACTTATTTAATTCATCTACCCAATAATCACATTGATTATAAGCTATAATAGTAGAAATAATACTTAAAATACTAGCTGAAGAAACAGAATCAATTTCTTTTGTATAAAAAAGGAATTTCTTTCTTAATTCTTCATTAGGAATAATACCATATGAACCACCAAGAGCAGGAGTATTAAAAGTCTTAGTAGGAGAACTAAAAATAATACAATTTTCAATATCTAACTTTAAAACAGGGGTATATTTTTTTCTAAGTATATCCATATGAATATCATCAGAAATTAATAAAACTTTATATTTTTTGCAAAGAGAAATTAATTTTTTTAATTCTTCTTCTGACCAGACTTTTCCTGTGGGATTTTCAGGATTACAAAGTAAAAATACTTTTACTCCTTCTTTAAAACCATTTTCAATTTTTTCAAAATCAGTTATAAAAACTCCTTTTTCAATTTCTTTTAATTGAATATCATAGACTTCATAAATTGATAATAGTTTTGAAAAACCATCATATCTAGGAGTATGAGTCATAATTTTTTTATTATTTTTATTTAAATAAAATCTTAAAATTAATGAAATACTATATAAAACAGATGGAGAATAAACTATCCACTCTTCCTCTATGTTAGTATTGTGTCTTTTTAAAAACCAATTTTTAATAGCTCCTTTATATTCATGATGATTCCACCTAGAATAACCATATATTTTATGATTTATTCTTTTTAAAAGTCCTTCATATATTTCTTTAGGTACTTCAAAATCAGTATCAGAAATAGAAAATGGTGTAATATCACCATTTCCTTTTCCAAATCTATCTTCTATATAATCCCATTGAGTACAAAAAGTTCCATGTCTATCAATAATTTTATTAAAATCCATAACTAACTCCTAATTATAAAAGTTTTTCAATTTGTTTTCTCATTACTTGAACTTTAGGTCCTATTATAACTTGAATATTTGTGTTACTTAATTTAACAACATCAATAGCTCCAGCTTTTTTAATTTTATTTACATCAATTATAGTAGCATCATTTAAAGTAAGTCTCAATCTAGTTATACAGTTATCAATATTGACTAAATTATCTTTTCCTCCTAAACCTTCTAACATTAATTTAGCAGTATAATTATTTAATTCACCAGATTCTAATATTTCTTTAGATTCCTCTGAAGAATCTCTACCTGGAGTTTGAATATTGTGTTTTTCAATATACCATTTAAATACGAAATAATAAGCGAAAAACCAAACTATACCAACAGGAATTACAAGATACCATTTAGTCCAAGTTCCTTGAAGTACTCCAAAAACAAAGAAATCTATAAGATTTCCATCTGTATTTCCTATTTTCACTCCAAGAATAGCCATAACAGAAAATCCTAAACCATACATTATAGCATGGAAAAGATATAAGATAGGAGCTATAAATAGGAATAAGAATAATATAGGTTCTGTAATTCCACCAATAGCAGAAGCAATAACAGCTGATATTAAAAGACCTTTTATTTTTTTTCTATTTTCTAAGAAAGAAGTTTTATATATAGTAAAAGCAACTCCAGCTAATCCAAATATAAGAGAAGGCATTTTTCCTTGAGATAAGAATTTAGTAGCTTCTGTACTTACAAATTCATGTCCTTGAGCAAATTGATTATAAAATATATTTAATGCTCCAAAAATTTGTTCTCCAGCTTGGTTTATATAACTACCTCCAGCTTCAGTAAATCTTATTAAAGCGACTAAGATATGATGTAATCCAAATGGTAATAATAAAACTTCTCCAGCTCCAAATAAGAAAGGACCAAAGTTACCAGATTTTTGAATAACATATCCAACTTTACTTATTCCAGATGCAAAGTAAGGCCAAATAAATGGAACTACTAAACCAACCAATGATAGAATAACAGCTGAAGCAATAGCAACAAATCTAGTTCCCCCAAAGAAAGAGAAAGCTTCAGAAAGTTCTATATCCTTAAATTTTTCATGAACAAAGAACACAATGATACCACAAATTAAACCTCCTAAAACTCCAGTATCAATACTTTGGATTCCTAGAATTGTTTTAGTATCCACAACATCTAATAAACCTCTTGAAGAAAGATGGAAGTTAATACCAAGTTGCATAGCAATATAACCAACAACTCCTCCAAAAGCAGCGATTTCTTTATTTTCTCTAGCAAGACCTAAAGGAATAGCTACAGCAAATAATAATGGTAAATATGAGAATACTACTAAACTTACTTGAATCATAAAATTAAAAGTAAGTTGTAAAATTTTATTTCCTAAAAATGGAAATGATTGAACAGTTGTAGGACCTGTAAATCCAGCTCCGATTCCTAATAAAATACCCATAGCTGCTAGTAGAGCCACTGGTAACATAAATGTTTTTCCTAAACTTTGGAAAAATTCCCATGCACTAATTTTGTTATTTTTCATAAATCTTCCTCCTTAAAACATTTTATTTAAAATCTTACATAAGCTTTTAAAGTACCAATTGTTTTTCCTAATGATTTTCCACAAGGTTCAATAATATATTCATCTACATTTCCAGGAATAATAAATGTTTCAGCATAATGAACTTTATAAGGTTTAAATTGATTTGTAGGACTTTTTATAATAGCTTCTTCACCTTCAACAAGATTTAAAACATTTACATTTCCATTTGTTTTATGTAAAACAGGTTTACTAAACCAATGTCTTCTAGTTTCAATAAATTCAAGTTTATGAAGTCCTGTTCTCTCTTCTATAATTCCCTCTTCTTCATGTAATACTTGAATATTATTTATAAGGTTTTCTTTTACCCAGTCTGTATCTCTATTATATTGAATAACTTCTTTTCCATGCTCAATATGTATAGGTCTAGGTAATCCATCAAGCCCTACTCTACTCCAATCCCAAAGTTTAAAAGTAAAAATATATGGAGTAGAACTAATTTCTAATACCATTGAATTTTTACCAGAACAATGAACAGTTCCAGAAGGTATTAAGAAATGGTCGTGTTTTTTTGCTGGAAATTTATTTACATATTTACTATCATCAAAAATTTCTTTTCCTGTATTTGCTTTTTCTAAAGCTGATATAAATTTTTTAGGATTTATTCCTTTTTTCACACCTAAATAAACACAAGCATCTTCTTTGGCATCTAACATATAATAACTTTCATCTTGAGTATAATGCATTCCAAATTTTTCTTGTATGTATTCTGTTACAGGGTGAACTTGTAAACTTAAATTTTGTCCATCCATAGTGTCTAAGAAATCAAATCTTATTGGAAATTCAGCTCCAAATCTAGCATAAACTTGCTCGCCTAATAGTTCTTTTGGTCTATATAAAACAAGGTCTAAAGACGGAATTTCAATTACTATATCTTTTTCACCTTTTAATAGAAGAGAGTTTTCTTCAGGAACACAATCAAAACACCAAGCAAAATTTTCTTTAGTTCTATCAAGGTCACATACTTCTTTCATCCATTGTCCTCCCCAAACACCTGGGTCAAAGAAAGGAACAACTCTAAATGGAGTTTTTGTAGCATTATTTAATCCTTCTCTAAAAGCATCTCCAGATAACATTTTAGGTTGATTTTTAATATTAGTATCAATTAAAAAATCAATTTTATCAAAAAGTTTTCTTTTATGTTTATCTAGCATTCTCCATTCAATAAAGAAAGAACGTTTATATTTTTTTAAGACATCTTCGTTATGATTATTTGCTCCCCAGTTATCTAAAGATTTATCTCTAAAACGTTGTTGAATTTCCCATCTAGCCATATCTAAATAGATTGTCATATCTGGATTGTCAACAAATAGGGAAGCTCCAATTCCATAGTAAATATTAATTCCCTCTTTTTTTTCAGATAAACTATTTTTAAATTCCTCTATCTTATTTTTATTGAAAAAATCAATTAGATTAAAAGGACACATATAACCAAATACTCTATCATCAGTTAAAAATCTATCAATCTTATTTAAAATTTCAGTTTCAGATAATTTAAACTGATTAACAAAATATTTTTTTCCAGGTAAAAGATTTATAAAATTATTAATAACTTCACTTTCATCTACCCCATGATACCAGTCAATTACAATATTACAGTTATTTGATACTATTTTTTGATTTATTTTAGAAATAATATCTTCATATCCAGACCAAAATTCTTTAGAATTATCAATAACTTCAATAAAAGGTAATTTATTATACATTTTTCCTCCTTATGTACGTACATACGTATTTATATAATAATTATATTTTATAAATTTTCTTTTGTCAATATATTATTTATGAAAAAAATGTATTTTTAATAGATTAGTCGGCAATAAAAAAAGGTATTGTATGATTTTACAATACCTTTAATCAATATTATTTTTATAGAGATTTTTAATTTTCCTCTTTATATCTTCTAATCATATCTAAAACTTCCATATTTTCATCAAGAGTAATTCTTACAGTAGAATTTGGATTAGCAACTGTAGTTTCCTCTTCATGACCATTTTTACCTATTAAAGTCATTACAGGAAGTTTAATTTTTCTAGGGTCATATTTAGGAGTAACAACTTCTAATTCTTCCCCTGTTTCTAATCTATTTCTTATAGCAAGAACATATTGGTTATCTCCAATTTTATCAATTACTTTTGCTACTAATTGATGAGTTTGGCTATAAGAATTTCTGTCATTGTAATTTTGAGCTTCTGCTCCAGGTTTTCCATGATAAAATCCCTCTGTATATAATCTATGAGAAGTTGATTCTAATTCTTTTATCCATTTTTCTTCAAAAGAATAATTTCCAGCATAATATTTATCAATAGCTTCTCTATATGTTTTAACAACATTAGCTACATAATAAATTCCTTTCATTCTTCCTTCAATTTTTAAAGAATCTACACCAGCTTCTAATATATCATCAATCATTCTTATTGTACATAAATCTTTTGAACTAAAGATAAATGTTCCGTGCTCATCTTCAAATACAGGCATATATTCTCCAGGTCTTTTTTCTTCAACTACAGAATATCTCCATCTACAAGATTGAGCACAATCTCCACGATTAGCATCTCTCCCTGTCATATAGTTACTTAATAAACATCTTCCAGAAATAGACATACACATAGCTCCATGAATAAATACTTCAATTTCAATATCAGGAACTTTGGCTCTAATTTCTTTTATATTTTCTAAAGATATTTCTCTAGCAAGAACAACTCTTCTAGCTCCCATATCTCTCCAAGCTTTAACAGATACCCAGTTTGTATTACTTGCTTGTGTACTTACACTGATTGATAAGTTTGAATTTTGTTTTACAATTTGGAATACTCCTAAGTCAGCAACAATAACTCCATCAACATTTATACTTTCTAAGAATTTTACATATTCTGGTAAATCTTCTAATTCTTCATTGTGTGGAATTACATTTAAAGTAACATAAACTTTTTTTCCTAAAGAGTGGGCATACTCAACAGTTTTTGTAAGCTCTTCATCAGAAAAGTTATTACTTCCAGCTCTTAAGTTAAAAGCTTTTCCTCCTAAAAATACTGCGTCAGCTCCATAATGGAAAGCCATTTCCATTTTTTCAATATTTCCTGCTGGAGCCAATAATTCAACTTTTTTCATTACATCTCCTCTTTCTTTATATATCAATTAATTTTTAAATTAATCTATCTTTGTAGTATAATCTCCAAACTTAGTTATTTCGTGGAAGAATCTAAGTTTAACAGTTCCTACAGGTCCATTTCTTTGCTTACCTATGATTACTTCTGTTATTCCTTTTTCATCTGTATTTTCGTTATAATAATCATCTCTATAAAGGAAAATAACCATATCAGCATCTTGCTCTATTGCTCCTGATTCTCTTAAATCAGAAAGCATAGGTCTTCTATCAGACCTTTGTTCTGGAGCTCTGGAAAGTTGTGATAAAGCTATGATTGGAACATCTAATTCTCTAGCAATTCCTTTTAATGACCTTGAAATATCAGAAATTTCTTGTTGTCTGTTATCTCCTTTTCCAGAACCTTTTATAAGTTGTAAATAGTCAATTATTATTGCATCAAGTCTACCCATAGCTTTTAATTTTCTAGCTATTGACCTTATTTCCAAAACATTTACACTTGGAGTATCAGCTATATGAATTTTAGCTTCTGAAAGTTGCCCACAAGCTACACCAATTTTTCCCCATTCATCATCTGTTAAAAAACCATTTCTAATTTTTTGTAATCCAATTCCAGATTGAATAGACAAAAGTCTTTGTAAAAGTTGAGCACTAGACATTTCAAGACTGAATAATAAAACTCCTTTTTCTGAACGAGTGGCCATATTAAGAGCTATATTTAAGGCAAAGGCTGTTTTTCCCATGGCTGGTCTAGCTGCTAATACAACTAAATCAGAAGGATGAAATCCACTTGTCTTTTCATCAAATACAGAAAAGCCAGATGAAATTCCAGTAGTAACTCCTTTATTTCTAACTATAACCTCTAATCTTTTTAACTCTTCTGTTATAGCTTCTCTTATATTTATAATTTCTTTTGAATCTTTATTTTCAGCAATTTTAAAAATAAGTCCCTCTGCTTTATCAAGAATTACATCAGCATCTTCATAACCTTCATAGGCCATTTCAACAATTTTTGTTCCTGCTGCTCCAAGACTTCTAAGCAAAGCTTTTTCTTTTACAATTTTAGCATAGGACATAAGATTAGCTGCTGTTGGAACATCTCTTATGATATCCATAAGTGTTTCCTCTCCACCAGCTTCTTCAAATTTACTCATTTTTTTTAATTTTTCAGATACTAAGACAGGGTCAATATTTTCTTGATTGCTATAACAAGATGTCATAGCTTCAAAAATATATTTATGAGCTACTTTATAAAAATCATCTCTTCCTATTATTCCAATAATTTCTCCAAAAGCTTCTGGTTTTAAAAATACTCCTCCTAGAACAGCTTTTTCAGCTTCCATACTACTTGGCACTGTCTTAAATTTTTCTAACTTTTCTTCCATAATTATCCTTTTGTTACTACTGTGATTTCAGCTTTTACCTCTGGATGTAATTTAACTGTTACTTTATGTTCTCCTAAAGCTTTTATACTGCATTCAATTTTCTTTCTATCAATTTTTATTCCAAATGCTTTCTCTAATTCAGAAGAAACCTCTTTATTAGTGATAGCTCCAAATAATTTTCCATTTTCTCCAACTTTTACTTCAATAACTAATTTTTCTTTTTCTAATCTTTCTTTTAAAGCTATTGATTTTTGTTTTTCTTCTTCATTTCTTTTTTCATCTTTTTTCTTTTGATTTTCTATTCTTTTTAATTCTTCTGGAGTAGCTATAATTCCTTTATTGTTTTTTAATATAAAGTTTTTAGCATACCCATCAGAAACAGATATTAAATCTCCTTTTCTTCCTTGTCCTGCTACATCCTGTGTTAAAATAACTTGTATTTTTGCCATTATTTTTTCCCTCCGTTGTTAATTTTTATTATATGTATTTTCAAAAAATCAAAGCACTCTAATGCTCCTAATATAAAAGTAATTCCTGAAAAATAAAATCCTAATATAAAAGATATTGCTTGACTTAAGATATTTATTTTTAGCTTACTATTTATTAAAGTATATATAAGTTTTATTCCATAAAGTGTATATGAAATTTTTAAAATTTCTATCACATTCATAGCTAATATTTTTCCATATGGTGAATATCTTTGTGTAAAAAATGCTATTATATAAATAATTATCCACTCATATGAAATTTTCCAATCTTTATATGTATTTCTCATAAGTGATAAATAAGTTAAATAAACTACCACTCCAGAATACATAAAGACTAAGAAAATTTTATATTCACTTAAGTATCTTAAAATTATACTTAAATCTCTTTGACTAAATCCATATTGGTTTACATAAATATCACTTACAGTTTTCTTTAAAAGTTCAATAGCTTCTCCAGCATATCCTAAAAAGAATAAGATAAATCCTGTTGAAACTAAAGATGTTAAAATTATTCTATCGTATATTTTAACTTTTATTTTAGAAATTTCAAATCCATAATAAAAAGCCTCTATGACTAAAAACACAGATACATATAACATCATACTAAATCTACTTAAGATACTTATAAGAAGCAGAGTAGTAATGTTAGTAATAAATATTTCTTTAGAATTCATAGTTCTGTTTGTTTTTATTTTATAGACTGGAAATACAAAACTTATTAACGGAAAAATAGAAGCGATATTGTATACTAAAAAAGATACTATTGTTGTTTTTAATATACTCATAAAATTTAAGTCAAGTCTGTTATTTTTTAATTCCATTAATTTAACCCCTCTAAATATGATACAATATTTTTAGTCATATTATCTTTTGATTTTTCTTTTACCTCTTTTTTAAATACATAGGCAGTTTTTAATTTTGATTTTGTAATCTGTTGTACAATTTCTTGGAATGGTAAATTATAATAATCACTTTCCATTGATTCCTTAGAAAATTCATTTTCTCTAAAAGCTATATAAAGAATATTATCTTCTATCTTAAGAGGAAAAGCATCAGCTAAGAAAGCTTTATAAGTTGGCTTTTCATCTTTAGCTGCCTTTAATATATCATTCCATTTATTTTTTACTTCATCAATAGAAATTATTCTTTCCTTTTCAGTTTTAGAAATTTCAATATTATTTTCTTTAGGGGAAACAATAACCTCTTTATAGATAATTTCAGTTTCTTTAGGTTTTTCAGAGATTTTTATTATATTATTAAGTACAACATGACCTAAAAGCCTTTTGTCTTCTTCATACTTAAACTTATTAAGACTATCATAGACCCCACCTATAATTTTTAAGCCCTCTTCTACAGAAATTCTTTCACATATGACTTCATCTTTGATATATTTTGCAAAATCTTTAAAATATTTTTCAATATCTATAGAATCTATCCATAATTTTTCTAAAAATTCTACTCCTCTTTTTAAAGATTTACTTTTTATTATATCATAAAATTCTCTTAATGTCTCCTTAGAAGTTACACCTAATATTTCACTTGTTTTACTTTCTATAATATCTTGGTTTAAATTAGCAATTATAACCCTTTCTAAAATAGAAATACTATCTCTCATACTTCCACCAGAAGATTCATAAATTAATTCTAAACTACCATTATCAATTTTTATATTTTCTTTTTCACAAATATCTGATAATTTTTCACTGACCTCTTTGTAGCTAAGAGTTTTAAAATCATATCTTTGACATCTTGAAATAATAGTTGGTAATATTTTATCTGGCTCTGTTGTAGCAAGTATAAAAATTACATGTTCAGGTGGTTCTTCTAAAGTTTTTAACAAAGCATTAAATGCTTCTTTTGTAAGCATATGAACTTCGTCTATTATATATATTTTTTTTCTACCTTTTGAAGGTCTATAATTAATTTTGTCTTTTAACTCTCTGATTTCATCAATACCTCTATTGGAAGCAGCATCAATTTCTACCAAATCAATAAAACTACCTTTATCTATCTCTTGACAGTTTTCACAATGGTTACAAGGTGTACTACTAATTCCATTGTTTAAGCAGTTTACCCCTTTGGCTATAAGTCTAGCTGAAGTAGTTTTCCCAACTCCTCTTGGACCACTAAATAGATAGGCATGAGATAATTTATTATTATCCAAAGAATTTTTGAGAGTTTTTATAATATCTGATTCACCAGCTACTTCTTCAAAAGTTTTTGGTCTATATTTTCTATATAGTGTTACATGCATGATTTTCTCCTAGTGATAAATCTATTCTAATTCATAATTACTCATTTTTGTCCTTAAAGTATTTCTTGTTATTCCTAAAATTTCAGCAGTTTCAACTCTTTTTCCACTAGTGATTTCTAAAACTTGTCTTATTAATTCTTTTTCTACTTTAGAAATTATATTTGAATAATAAGCTCCTTTTCCACTAGCTTGAAAGGCTGAAATTTCTCCCTCTATCCAATCGGCTAATATCCAATCTTGAATATCTCCTTTTCTTTTTACAGGTCTATTTCCTAAAACATTACTTGGCAAATCTTCAACTAAAATTGAATTTCCTCTACATAGAGCCACAGCTGATTTAATAGCATTTTTTAATTCTGTTACATTTCCTGGCCAGTCATATCTCATTATTTTTTTGATAGCTGGCTTACTAACACCTTTTACAGCCTTATTAAGTTCAGCATTACATTCTACCAAATATTTATCAATAATAAAAGGTATATCATCTTTTCTCTCTCTTAAAGGTGGAATATTTATTTCTAAAACTTTTAATTTATGATAAAGTTCTTCGATAAAAGTTCCATTTAAGATAGCTTCTTCTAAATTTGCACTTGTAGTGGCAATAACTCTAATATCTGTTTTGATAGGGTCAGCTCCACCCATTCTAAAGAATTCTTTTTCTTGTAATAGATAAAGTAATTTTGATTGAATATCAAGATTCAAAAATTCTATATTTCCAAGATGAAGAGTTCCACCATTAGCTTTTTCTAAATCTCCAGCTTGTGAAAATATAGCTCCTTCAAAAGCTCCTTTTTCATATCCAAATAATCTTCTTTCTAATAAAGAGTTTTGGAATGAAGTACAGTTAATACTGATAAACGGTTTTTTACAAGCATCACTAAATTGATGAATAGAAGTTGCAACACTTTTCTTTCCTGTTCCTTTTTCTCCAACGATTAGTACAGGAACTCTACTTATAGCAACTTTTCCTATTTTTTTATAAACTTCAACAATTTCTTTAGTTTGTCCTATTAATCTTTCACCAGTATTTTTATTTTTATCAACTCTTTCAGCCATTAATTTATGGTCTTTTACAGATTTTTCCACAATTTTTATAATTTCATCTATTTCTAGTGGTTTTAAAATATAATCATAAGCTCCAGCTTTTATACTTCCAGCTACAACTTTTAGATTAGAACTTTGTCCAAGAACAATTATAACAGCTTTTTTTTGAAATTCTTCTATTTTTTTTATGATATTGATAAGAGTGTCAGCTGGAAGTTGTGCTTCTTCTACTAAGACACATTCATATCTTCTTTCTTTTAGAGCTTCTATAAATTCAGCAACATTTTCTACTGTTTTCATTTCGTTATCAATATTATTTTCTAACCTTTCCTTAAGCTCAACCTCGATTCTAAATCCTAATATGTTCATATACATCTCCTTTAATTATAGAATTCTTAAACACCTTTTAATTTAAATGTATAATCTAGTATAACCCTTCCTTTTATTCTTAAACCATGTTTACTCAAATAAATCTTCCAAGTACGACCTATATTTTCAATGGCTTTATTAATTTCAGGAACTCCACTTCCTTTTATTATAGTAAGACTTAGAACTTCTCCTCTTTCATTTACTTCTAATCTTACTTTTACTGTTCCTTGTAATCCACGAAGTTCAGCTTTTTCAGGATATTCTGGTTCTCTGTTAGAAGAATCCCATCTAGCAATTACATCTCCATCTTCTAATCCTAATTTGTAACCACTAGGAAGTCCCTCGACTTTTCCTTTATCAACCTTTATATTTTCAAAAGTCATATCTTTATCAGAATTTATTGTTAAATTTTCATCTTGTGAGTCAGAAATTATTTTATCAATAATTTTTGCATCACTAAAAACAGACTTTTCTTTTTCTAGTCCAACACTCTCTTCTCTTTCATATTTCATCTCTTTTTTATAAGCCATTGCCACATTTTCTAATTGACTATTTCTTTTGATATTTTTATTTTTTTTAGAGGAAATAATTTCAAAAGAAGGAGCTTGAATTCCTTTAGATAATTCAACTAAGTTTAAACTTTTTTCTTTTTTAACCTCTTCATTATTTTCTATTACATTTTCTGTAGTAGTATTTAGAGTTTGTTTTTTTTCAGATTTCTTTTTATTAGGTAAATCTTTATTATTTTCTTTAGAAAAATTTTTTTCCTTTTCTAAAGCTACCAATCCCACTTTTATTTTTTTGTCTCCAACATCTTCTGTTGTAAAATGAGGGATTAAAAATAGAAGTCCTATATTAAGAGCTGAGGCTATTATAAAAGAAAAGAAATCATTTTTTTTAATTCCCATAATCTCAACTCCTATTTTTCAAATATAGTATCTATATCTAATTGTTCTGCTCCTGCTTCTTTAGAAAGAGTCATTATTTCTACAATATATCCATAATCAAGAGTTTTATCTCCACTTATTACTACAGCTTTATTATCTGAATTACTCAATACTTGTGCTAACTTTCTCTGTAAATTTGCCTTGTTAACAAGTATTTTTTTAGTTTCGTTTCCTTCTTGATATTTTAAGAATATCTCTTTTGTATTTGTAAGACTAAGTTGTACTTCTTTTACAGTTTTAATTTCTCTTATTGTAGATTGAGGTAAATCTATTTTTATTCCTGTATCAACATCTTCAAAAGTTGTAGCTACTAGGAAAAATATTAGTAAAAGGAAAACAACATCTATAAGAGGAGTCATTTCAAGAATAATATTTTTATTATTTCTTCTTCTGTATCTTTCTATTTTCATAACCTATCTCCTAAAATAATTTATTACCTCTGTACTTCCTTTTTCTATATCACTTATAATATTATCTATTTTTTTATTATAATAGTTATAAATTATCATAGCTGGAATAGCTACAAATAATCCACCAGCAGTAGTAAATAAAGCTTCTGATATTCCTTCAGCTAGTACAGCAGCATCTCCTGTTCCATGAATAGCTACAGCTTGGAAAGCCTTTATCATTCCTGTAACAGTTCCTAAAAGTCCTAAAAGAGGTGTAACATGAGCTACCATTGATAATACCCACATATTTTTTTCTAATGAAGAAATTTCACTTAGAGCTGTTTCTCTAGCTTTTTCTTCAAGAGTAGTTAAATTAGTTGTTTTTGTTTTAGACCAAAGATTTAAAATCTCCTTTACAACTCTTCCAGAAGCTGATTTAGATTTTCCTAAAAAAGCTATAGCACCTTTTACATCATTTTTTTCTAAATATTTTTGAAATTCATTTCTTATATCATCAAATCTTCTTCTTTCTGAAGAAATAAAATAAAAAAATCTTTCAATTACAACTGTAGTTCCTAGAATAGACATACCTGCTATAAAGTACATCAATATTCCACCTTTTTCAATCCAGTACATTATTCTCCTCCTAAATTATTATAAAGCTACTGCTATTCCTATTACTGCTAAGATACCAAGTATATATTTTAATGGTGAAGATTCTTTTTCAACATCTTGACTAATTTCTTGTTTTAATTTTTCATTTTCTCTAAGTAAAGTATCTTCATTTTCTTCTTTTAATTCTTTAGTAGATACATTCAATCTTGTAGCATCCACTTTCTCTTGTTCTAATTCTAACTTTTCTTCTTTTATATCTCTTAATTCCAAAGTATCTCTATTTATTCCTGTAACCTCTTTATCAATAGATACATTGTTTACAGGAGCTTTTTGCTCTGCTGAGTATACTCCTAAACTCATTGATAACATTAATAGTATTGCTAGTTTTTTCATTTTATATGACCTCCAAGTTTTATTATTTTTCATCTTCTTCTGGGTTTACTGTTTCTTCTGTAAATAAATCTTGTTGTATATTTTCTTTTACTTTATCTTCTACAATATTTTCTACAACTTGTTCAGTAGTTTCTACAGATTTTTCATTTTCCATAGCTTCCTTTATTTTTTCTACTATATCTTGATATTTTGAAGCACTATCTTTATTTATAGATTTCAAGTCCTCATAATATTTTAATACAGCTTCAATATTTTCTTTTTGTAGATTTAGATATAGTAATTTTTCTAAAATAAATTCCGAATATTCTTGTGCTTTAGAATTTCCACTAAGTTCTTCATAAGCTTTCATAGCTTTATCTATATCTCCAGAAATCTCATAAACTTCAGCTAGTTTTATTTGAGCAGGAATTACATATTTACTTTGTGGATAAACTAAAAATACTTTTGTTAAAGTAACTGTAGCTTCTTCAATATTTTTTTCTATTGCATAAATATCTCCCATCATATATAGGGCATAATCTTTGTATGAACTTACTTCTAAATTATAGATTTCTTCATAATGTTTTAAAGCTTCTTTATACTGATTATTTGAAAATTCGTCATCAGCTAAAACTTTTAATCCATAATCTTTATAAGTACTAGATTCTAATAATATTGGTTCAACTTTTCTAGCTTCTTCTATCATATCCATATCTCTATAATAAATAGAGCTATAATAAGCTTTTTTATATTTATCCTCTAATTTGTCAATCCAAGTTTTTGCTTCAACTTTGTTGTTGTCTAAGAATAAAATATCTATAATTTTTTCTACTGTTAAATCTCTTTCAACCTTATCATTTTTAGATGAAAGTTTTAGATATAATCTTTGATATTCTTGTAAGGCAGTTTTTAAATTTCCTTCCTCTACTAAGATTTTTCCTCTCATTATCATAAGGTTTTTATTATAAGTTGAATTTTTATAAATATTCATAAATTTTTGACTTTCATCTAAGAAAGTTTTTTTATCATCTAAATTAATATAACATCTAAGTGCCCAATAATTAGAACTTTCTCTGTATTCTAATTTATAAATTTTATTGTTAGAAATTTCTTTAAACAATTCTAAAGCTTTAGCATAATCTTTTTCAGCATAATAAGTATCAGCTATTTGATATTTTGCATAAGAGAAACGTTCTTTATATTTTAATAATTGAGTAAAATAATCTCTAGCTGTTTTAAAATCCTCTTTTCTATAATAAGTTATTCCTAAAATATCAATTATATCATCTACTTTATAACCATTAGAATTTTCTATATAAACTTTTCCTAAAGTGATAACTTCATCATATTTCTCCCATAAAAATTGATTTTTTATAGTAGAATATTTTACTTTATTTAATAATTCCTTATCTAAGTTTTGACTTTTTTCAAGTCCACCAAAAAATCCAGCTGCTTTTGAATAGTTACCTATTCCCATATAAGCTATACCTTTTAGATATTGGTTTTCATCTGTAACTTCCATAGTGTTTAAAGTTTTTATAACATCTGAATATTTTTTTTCATTTACTAATAAATCCACTAATTTATTGGATATCTCTATGTCCTGAGTAGTTTTTAAATACTCTTTATACAGATTTTCAGCTTTTAGATATTTATCTTTTTTATAATATAAATCTCCAACTAAAATATAAACTTCTTTTTTGTATTGTTTATCATCTGAGAACTTATCTTTATATTCTTTTAATAATTTATCAATTATATTCTCATCCTCTATTTTTCTAGCTATTACCATAGTTCTATAAAGATTTTCTAAAGTAGGATAATCTTTATAAATCTCCATATAATATTCATAAGATTTTTTATAATCTTCAAGTTCATACATGGAATTAGCTAAAACTATTCTAACATCATTATATTTTTTACTATCAGTTAGATAATTATCCAAATCCTTTTGAAATTCTTTAATTTTTTTATAATTTTTTAGATTATAGTAAGATAAAATCTCATAGTATCTTACATCAATCATATATTCTGGTGCTTTAATTTTTTCAAATTCTTTTAAGGCTCTTTGAAAATTATTTTCCTTAAAATATGAGTAAGCATAGGCATATTGAGCATTTACATCTTTATTTGGAATTTTATCAAAAAAATCAATAGCTCTTCTATACTCACTTTTAGTTACAAAATAGTTACCAAAAATCTTAGAAGCTCTTGTAATATCATCTGTATCACTTAATTCTGAATAAAGTTTTAAAGCTTTATTAGATTCACTTCTATTTAAATAAATCTCAATAAGGACTAATTTTCCCTTTTGTGTGTAAGAATCATTTGGAAAATTTTTTAATCCTGATTCTAAGTATGCAATAGCTTTGTTTATATCATTTAATTTGTAATTTAACACTCCATAAAGATAAGTTACTAAAGCCATATCTTTATTTTTTTCATCTAAATTATTATAAACATTTATAGCATTTAAAGAGTTTTGATAGTCTCCTAAATTTAAAAGTGCTAAAGATTTATAAAGTAATGCTTTTGAAGAGTTATTTCCCTTAAGGGCCATAGCTCTATTAAAGTGTTCAATGGCTTCTTTATTTCTACCATCATTTAATAGAATAATTCCACTATCATAGTTCATTTCTTCATAGATTTTTTTATTTTCACTAACTAAATTTCTATATTCATTAGCTTTTTCCATATTTTTTTCTAGAATTGCTATTCTATAAAGATATGAATAAGCTTCAGCTTTTTCATCTTTTTTTACTTTATATTCTGTCAAATATTTTTGAAAATATAATTTAGAATCTTGAAAGTTATTACTTAAATAACTTATTAAAGCTATTCTTTTACAAAGATTTTTATTATATTTTGATTCAGGATAAGTAGTTAAGAATTTTTTAGATTGTTGTACAGCCATTTCATATTTACCCTGATTATATAATTCATTTAAAAATACAACATCTTCTTTCATTCCACCATAGGCAAGACTACTTAACATTATAGAAAAAACCATCATTTTTTCAATCGTTTTTTTCAAAAGTATCACTCCCCTTTATTTACAACAATATCTAGTATTTTTTCTATCTCCAACATATTAACATCAGTATTTATACAAGGAGAATCTTTTATTATATTAAAAATTCCATAAACATTCATAGGATACATATCAAATATGCCAGTAACTAAATCTCTTTTACAAGCAACAGCAATTATAAAATCTGGTCTTTCTTTTTTTAGATAAAGTCTTGCTAAAGTTCCACCAGTAGCTACTTTAATATCAATGTTATACCTTGATTTGAGATTTAATAAATCAGCTATTTTACATTTTCCACATTTTTTACAATTTTCTACATTAGAAGTTAGTTTGAAACTACAATCATAATCTTGAATACAATGAGGTAATAAAATAGATATTTTTTTGGGTATAGTATTTTTTATATTTTTTAATACTCTTTTATTGTTATAAATTAAAAGTTTTTTAGCAAATCTATTAAAAGCTTTTTGGTCTTTTAATATTTTTTCTTCAAAAAAATAACATATAAAGTAATAATTATAAACAAATTTATCTAGAATTTTTTTAAAAAATTTGGTCATAAATTTACCTCGTACAGAATTTTTTTTATACAATAAATTATAGCATACTTTTCTATCTATTTCAAACTTTATAAATGTTTTTTTAGATTTTCGATAGAATAAATTAAAAAATATTTTTTATTTTATTAGAATAAAAAATGACCAATAACTTTTTTGAAAATTATTGGTCAATTATTATTTATTTAATTTTTATAAACACATTTCATAGATATTTTCTATATCTTTTTGGTTAAGAGGTTTAAATCCATTTAATATTCCATCATTACAAGCTTTTTTAGCCATTATTTCAAAATGAGTTTTATCAATTCCTAAATCGCTAAGATGTTTTTTTAGTCCTAACTCTTCAAATAGGAATTTTTCTAACATCTCAATACTTTTATTTGCAACTTCCATAGGCTCTAAGTTTTTATCAATTCCAAATACATTTACACCAAAGTTATAAAAACGGTCTACATTAGTTTCATCTAAAACATATTTCATCCAACGAGGAGTAAGGATTCCTAAACCAAGTCCATGAGTTATATCATAATATGCTGAAAGTTGATGTTCTATTGGATGACAAGTCCAAGTACAAGTTTGACAAGAACTTATAAAACCATTAATTGCCCAAGAAGATGTCCACATCAAATTTGCTCTAGCTTCTTCATTTTCAGGATTTTTCATAGCAATAGGAGCATATTTTATAACTGTTTTCATCATTCCTTCCATAAAAGTATCTAGCATATACATACTTCCTTCTCTATTGAAATATGTTTCAATAATATGAGAAAGAATATCTACAGAACCACAAGCTGTTTGATAAGGTGAAACTGTAAATGTATTTTTAGGGTCAAGGAAAGAAACTTTTGGTAAAACTTCTTTTGAAGCAAAACCAACTTTATCGTTACTATCCATATTACTAATTACTGCAAAAATATCCATTTCAGAACCTGTTGCTGAAAGAGTAAGGATAGATACAAGAGGTAAAGCTTTTTCGATTTTTACTTTTCCAATTATTAAATCCCAAGGGTCTCCCTCATAGAAAGTTGCTGCTCCAATAGCTTTTGTACAGTCAATAACACTTCCACCACCAACAGCTAAAAGCACATCTATTTTTTCTTTTTTACATATTTCAGCTCCTGCTTTTACAGATGTAACACGTGGATTTGGTTCTATTCCATTTAATTCAAATAATTCTAATCCAGCTTTTTTTATTTCTTCTACTACTTCATCATAAAGTCCTATTTTTTTTATGCTTCCTCCACCATAACAAAGAAGTACTTTATTTCCAAATTTTTTTAATTCTTTTCCAAGATTAGAAATTTGATTTCCTCCAAAATAAATTTTTGTTGGTATATTGTAAACAAAATTATACATTTTTCAAACCTCCTAAAATTTTTTATTAAAACTTAAGAAATATCTTAAGATTCTAGTTTCTATCCTTGTTTTTATTGGAAGTTAATTTTATAAATTCTAACTATAAGACGATAAAATTTCTATTTTTGCTTTAAATTTTCTAAAATTTTTTGTAATAAAAAAGCTACAATTTTATTGTAGCTTTTTCTATTAAATAAAATTAATTTTTTAAAGCAAGAGGCATTACTATATAGATGTAATCTTCTTTTCCCTCTTCTATAATTTTTACAGAGCTATTAGCTTCTTTTAATTCTACTATTATATTTTTCTCGTTGTCTAAGTTTTGCATAAATTCTAATAAGAATTTAACATTTAAAGATATTTTTAAATTATCTCCTTCATATTCAATAGGAAAATCTTCTACAACTTTTGCTATGTTACTTGTACCATTTATAAGTAGTCTTTCTTTTTTAAATTCTAATAAAGCTCCATTTTTAGCATCTGTATTATTTTTTACAAATATTTGAACTCTTTTTAAAATTTTAGAAAACTCATTATTTTTTATTATAAATTTTTTATTATATGTAGCTCCTTGTAATATTCCTTTGTAGTTAGGATAAGAAAGTTCGATTATTCTTGAGATAATCTCTGTCTCTCCACTTATAAAGTACACATAATTTTTCTTATACATAACTTTTATATCTTCTAAACTTTCTACTTTTAAAAGTTTAGTTATAGCTTCAACAGAGTTAAGAGGAATACTTATTTCCAATTCACATTGATTATCTATTGGCTTTTCTAAATATGTCATACGATAAGTATCAGTTGTAACAAATCTAGCAACTTTATCACTTACTTCTAATCTAATACAGTTTATAGCAAGGTTTTCACTTCCAGTAGCTGCTGAAAATTTCACTTTTTCAAAAGTTTCTAAAAGTTCAGTTCCTTGGATAGTGAACCATTTTTCAGCTTCATCATATGAATAATCTAATTTTGGATACTCATCAGCATTCATAATAGAAAATTCTGTTGCTGAATCTTCAGTTTCTATAATAAGATTACCATTTTGAACTTTTAAAGAAAGTTCTGTATCTGATAACTCTTTTATATATTCTTCTATTAATTCAGGATGAAAAGCAACAGTCCCCTCTTCCATAACATTGGCTTCTACACTAGAAATCATAGTAATTTCTAAATTTGTTCCATAGAAAGTCATTTTATTATCTTGAGCCTTTATAAATACACAACCTATTATTGGTTTTACTTTATTTTCAGATATAGCCTTTTCAACGATTCTTAATTTTTTTAAGAATTGAAGTCTATCTATCTTTACAAACATTGTTCCTCCTAATTTATTAAATAAAAAGATTTTGATACATATCTTTTTTATATTTTTTTCTAAGTTTTGCTAAAGTTTTCTTTTCTAATTGTCTTACTCTTTCCCTAGTAATACTAAAAGTTTCACCTATTTCTTCAAGAGTATGTATATCATATCCATCAAGACCATATCTTCTTTTTAGAATTTCCCTTTCTCTAGCATTTAATTCATTTACCATTTTTTTTACTTTTTCTCTACCCATTTTATTTATAAATTCTTTTTCTATATCTATATCATCTTGGATAGCTAAAGTATCTTCTAAATAGATGTTATCTCCTATCTCTTCATTTAGTGACATTATTTCTTGAAAGTCAATATTGGCTTCTTCTACTACTTTTAATTTTAAATCTAATTTTTCAGCTATTTCTTCATTTGTAGGATATTCGCCTGTTTTTGAAACTTCTTCCAATATAAATTTATTTATCTTGTTGTAAATATCATATTTGTATGATGGTATTCTGATTTCTCTACCTTTATTTATAAGAGCTTTTGTAATAGACTGTTTTATCCACCACACAGCATAAGTTGAGAAACGATAACCTTTATTCATATCAAATTTTTCTACAGCATGAATAAGACCAAAATTTCCCTCACTGATTAAATCTATAAAAGACATTTTTTTATTCATATAGTTTTTGGCAATACTAACCACAAGACGTAAGTTAGAAACTATCAATTGATTTTTAGCTTCTAAATCTCCTTCTTTTATTTTTACAAGTAATTTTTCTTCTTCTTCTTTAGACAAAATCTTATATTTTTTTATATCATTTAGATAAATAGCCACTAAATCCTTTTCTTCCATTAGTATCACCTCTAATTAAAACTCTTCTTTTAATTCACGAGTCATTAACTCTTCAACCATTTCAGTAGCTTTTTTATCTTCGTATATTACTTTATAAATAGCTTCTGTTATAGGCATTGAGACATTTAACTCTTTTGCTTTTTCGTAAACAGCTTTAACTGTTGGTACTCCTTCAGCAACCATCTTCATTCCTTTTAGGATATCAGATAATTTTTCTCCTTTTCCTAATTTTTCTCCTACATATCTATTTCTACTATGTTTACTAGCACAAGTAACTATTAAATCTCCAATTCCAGCAAGACCATTGAAAGTTTCAGGATTAGCTCCACATCTTTCTCCAAATCTTATCATCTCTTTTATTCCTCTTGTTATAAGAGCAGCTTTTGTATTATCTCCAAATCCCATTCCATCAGCTATACCAGCCCCTAGAGCAAGACAGTTTTTAACAGCTCCACCTAATTCAACTCCAAGCATATCTTCATTTACATATACTCTAAAAGTACTTGTATTAAAAATTTCTTGAATTTTTTTGGCATTTTCATATTTACCAGCAGCTACTATTGTAGTTGGTAGATTAAGAGCCACTTCTTCAGCATGAGTAGGCCCAGATAATACAACTATATTATTATGATATTTTCCTAAAATTTCATCTTTTATAACTTCTGATAATCTCATTCCTGTAGATATTTCAAGACCTTTTCCTGTATTTACTATAAGTAAGTCACTTCTCATTTGGTCTGAAAATTGTGCTACAACTCCTCTTAACACTTGAGATGGTATTGAGAATACTACAATTTTTGCATCTTTAAATAAATCTTTTTTTTCATTTGTTACATGCAAATTATCTGGAAATTTTATACCTGGCAAAAGTTCGTTTTCTCTATTTCTTTCTAATTCTTCTGCCCTTTCTTTACTATATTCCCACATATAAACTTCATAAGATTTTTTTTTAGCCAGTGTCAATGCCAGTGCATTACCCCAACTTCCTGCTCCAACAACTACTATTTTTTCCATAAGCAATGCGATAACTGAAAAGTTATCTCCCCCTTCTTATTTTTTAAATACTATTTTTGACTCTGTTCCATTTAATAATCTAGAAATATTTGTTTTATGTTTATAAATAACAAACGCTCCTATAAAAATACTTAGTATAGAAAGTGTTAGTTTATCTACTCCCTCTTTTGCTGGTAGAATCAATACCATTATTGGTAGTATAACTGCTGCTATTATAGAAGATAATGAAACATATCTTGTAGAAAATACAACAATTAAAAATCCTAAAACAGCTATTCCTACAGGTTTTGGAGCTAAAAATAAAAATACTCCTAAACTTGTAGCTACTCCCTTTCCTCCTTTAAAGTTTAAGAAACAAGAAAAAGTATGTCCTAAAATTGCTACTAAACCTATAACAACTATAAATTTATCAGATACACCCATTCTTTGAGCAATAACAAGTGGTAAATATCCTTTTAAAGCATCTATTACCAAAGTCATTATTCCATAAACTGCTCCTAGATTTCTATAAGCATTTGTTGCCCCTGAATTTTTACTTCCAACTGTTCTTATATCTATACCTTTAAAAGTTTTTCCTATCCAAACTCCACTGGCTATAGAACCTGAAAAATAAGCAAGTAAAATTAAAAAAATGTATTTAATCATAATTTTTCTCCTTCAAATTCAGAAATTTTTATATTACATCAATTATTATATCATATTTTTTCCATAAAATCTATTTATTAACATTTTTTAGAACAAAAATACTATTATTTTTAGTATTATATCATATTTGAATTTTTTTTTAAATAATTAAAAGAATTTAATTGATTTTTATTGATATTTCAATAAAAAATAAAAAACTCAAGAAATTTTCTTGAGTTTTTAGATATTTTATTTTTAATAAGAAATTTAAAAATTTTTAAAATAAATTTCATAAAGGTATTCTAAAGAAAGCTTTTTATTTATTGAGTTATAAAGGAGTGATAATTTGTAAGTTCTTTCTAAATTAACCTTTTAAAAAATATAATTCTCTTAATAATTCTTCTTTAATTTTATTATATCTTTCTTCTATTAATCTCATATAATACGTTTCATTATCTTCATTATCTTTTTTAGTTAAGTCAGCTGAAATATAATAACTTATTCTACAAATTTCTTTTACTTGTTGAATATATTCATTTAATTTTAAATTTGAAATACAACGATTTGCTTCTTTAGGAATTTTAGCTCTATTAAGAACACTATTTAATATATGTGTTTTATCATTTCTTATCTTAGAACTTAATTCTCCTAATTTTTTATCACTACTAGCTGGTATTAAATGATGGTCTTCAAAATTAAAATATTTATCTTCTAAAATATATTTATACATTCTTTTTTCTTCATTAGGTAATAAATCATAAGGATTTCTACTAAATACATAATTCAAAAGTCCTTTAACTACAGATATTGGAGTTTTTGAATTATCAATTAAAGTTTTAAAGTCTGAAAATTCTTCTACAAAAAGAACTTTTTCTAATTTTTCTTCTAAAAGTTCTTGAACTTTTTTATCTGTTCTATCATTATTTATAATCCATTTACATAAAGTTTTAAAGTCTTCTACAGCTCTTATATTTTGCTTTTCTCTATATCTTCCTGTAAAAATTGAAACCCAATACCAATATTCTATCTTATTCAATGCTCTACTATCATTCCAAATTTCATCTTTAGAAAGTAAATATGCCATAGGTAAAATAAGAAGCTCAAAAGAAAAATCTCCAAAATCTGTTATTCCTAATCTTATATTGATAAAAGCTAAGGCCCTTACCATACTTTTTATAACTTTTTCTGTCAAATTATTTATTCCTTTAGATGTTATTTCAAATATTTTTTCTCTTTTTATATAGTCTAATTTTAAATTTTCAAAATTATCTTCTATATGAAAAAAAATTGATAAAAGATTAAGATATTGATTTTTTATTCTTTTGTTAATTTCTTCAGAATTTCCTATAATATTTAGATTAAGGACATTCCAATTATTTATATTAGAAAAATGTATTTCTTGAGTTAATGAATTTGGTAATGAAATATCTTTTTCTAAATATTCTATAATTCTTTGAGCTAAAGCTTTTTCAGAAGATTCTTTTGCTGATTTAGCTGCAATTAAGTCAAAATTGTCTAAAGGAGTTCCTCCTTTATTAATAGTTTCAAAAATCGCTATTCCCCTACTAATTTCATTTTTTTCGATTTCTATTAAACTTATCTCTTGCTTTAATAATATATCTAAAAAATTTAAAATTTTAGTTTTCCATTCAGCACAAATATCTGATTTTAAACTTTCTCTTTCTTCTTCAAATTGTTCTATAGATTCTACGAAGATTCCTAACTCTTCTCTTGTAAAGTAATACTTTATTTTTTCTAATTTTAAACGACTATCTTTTTCGTCATCAATTTCACAAAGAATTTCTTCCATTCTATCAGAAGCAATACTTGTCAAAACTTTATTTTGAAAAAGTTTATTTGGATCTTCATTTAATCCATTTAAAGGAACTAAAAAATCTTCTGCACATTTTTTAACATACTCTCTTACTCTAGCTGAACCTTGAAGAGGAGTAGTACTTTCTTTGGAATAAAATTTATATTCAGGATGATACCATAAATCTTTTTTTGTTTTTTTTATTCCATAAGAAATTATATGGTCTAAAACTTCTTGAGGAGTATAACTTCTTAAGTTACCATTTTTGAAGCACAGGTTTTTATATCCAAAAATATCTTGACATTCTTCATCTGGACTTTTCATTCTTAAGAACCATAAATTTCTTAATTTTCCATATAAATTTGTAAATTGAGTTTCCCAATCTTCTTTAAAAAAATTATAAAAAATAGATTTTAAAGTACTCATTCTTTGTTGTCCATCCAATAAGTAGAAACAATCTTCTTTTGCATTTTTACTTTCATTTCTATAACATAGTTTTCTGTAGTTAAAATCATCAGGTGTTCCTCTTAAAAGTAGTATATTACTTATTGGTAGTTCAACTAAAAAAGTTGCTAATAATTCTTTTTGTTGTTTCTCTTCCCACACAAAATCCCTTTGGAAATTGGGAAGTATTATTTTTCCAGTATCGTCTTCTATAAACAATTCTTTTAATGACCTAGTTTTCAATTTTTCCCCCTAATATTATTAATTATTACCAAATAAAGTTTTAAAGTCATTTTTATTAATATTTTTATTATATACTTCTTGAAATTCTTCAAAAAATTCATAAATTTTATTTACATAATCATCAGGGGTTTTAGTATTTTCAACTAATTTTTCATAAAGAACATCTACTCCACCTCTGACATAAGAGTTATATAAAGCAAAATCTTCTTTAGATTTCTCACTCCCTATATATCTGAAAGCTTTATCAGCTCTTTTATTAAAATCAGGTTCATATTTATTATCTAGAAGCATTATAAGTCTATAATTATATTTTATTTTTTCAATTTCTCCACTTAAAGTTTCAGAAAATATACTTTTTTCTAAATTTCCCTTTTCTTTTTCACTTTTTCTTTTATAGATAAATCCTACAATAGGAGCTAATAGATATACATCTAAGACCCTATCAAATAATTTTAAATTTTTTTCACTATTATATACTTTTGTTAATTCTATTACTTTTTCAGCATGAGTTCCTGTAAATACATACTGACTTAAAAAAATATCTTTTTCCATAATATTACCTCTATATTAATTCTGTATTAAATTCATCTATTTTTCTTAATTGCTTTTGTACTCCTATTCTATTATTTAAATGTTCTTTAGCTAAATCTCCATCAGTATCTTTTATGAAAATAATAACTTGTTCTGCAATATTAGGTAGTACATTACAAATATTTTTAATTACATTTTTATCAAAATTTGAAAGAGGAGCATCCATTACTAAAGGATAAGGCTCTCCATAAAAATCGTTTTCAGTATCTAATTTTGCTTCTTTAGATAGCTTTATAATACCAGCAATAAATGATAAAATTACAGAAGTACTTTGTCCATCAGAAATTTCTTTATTAATTGTTGTAGAAATATTGTATTTTTCATCTATTGTAATATTTAATTGTCCAACATATATTGTATTAAAAATTTTATCAACTTCTTCTTCTAATCTTTCTCTTAATTCTTGTTCTCTTTCATCTAGTGATTTGCAAATATCTTCATATATTGCTTCTGCATATTTTTTATAAATAGAGATTTTTATATTTTCTTTATTTTCTAGTAATTTTTTTTCTCTTTTATTTTTTCTATCTTTTAAGATAATATCATATTCACCTTTTTTTATATTTTGTTCATCTTTTTCGGTATTTAAACTTTTTCTTGTGTATTTTATATTGTTTAATTCTGCATTTAATTGTTTTATCTTTAATAAAACATCTCCACCAGATAATTTTTTATCTATATCTGATAAAGTATCATTTAAATTAAGAATTTTATTTTCTATCTCTTTTATTTGACCATATTTTTCTTTGACCTTTTGATAAATATCTTTATTATTTAATTTATTTTTAGAAGTATTTAAAAAGTTAGCCACACTAATTCCAATAGAATGAGGTGGTAATTTATCTCTTAAATTAATTAATGTTTTGTATTCTTCTGACCCCTCAATAATTTCATGTCCACAAAGACATTTTTTATTTTTTAGAATGTAATCAATAGTTTTACTATGTAAATCAGGAATATCTTTTTCTGTAAAATCATATTTTTCTAAATTAGAAATTGCTTTTTTAATATAGTATTGGCTTATAAAAGAAAGAGTATCTTCATTTAAAAAGGATAATATATCTTTTTCTAAATTTATTCTAGAAGAAATATTAGATATTATTTCTTTTTCACAATTTATTCTTTCTTTTTCATAATGTTGAGAATCTTCATATTGTAGCAATTCTTTTCTTATTTTTTCTTTCATTTCTTCTGATTTTTCTAATTCTTCCTCTATTTCTTCTATACGAATACTTGCTTTAGTAAAAAGTTTTTCATATTTTTCTATTTCATCATTTAATCTTAATATAATTTCATTTCCATCTATTTTATAAAGATTTTTATATTCTCCTATAACAGATTGCTTTGAATTAGGATTTAAATGTTCTTTTGCTTCTAAAAAAGGAGCTAGTCCTAAGAGACTTTTTACTGCCTTAGAAAGTTCTGAGTTTTTTCCTCCTTTTTTTACACTTTCACTCATTGCAGCTATTCTCTCACCTGCAAAAAAGAAGTATTTAGATAAATCTTTTGGTAAAATTTTATCTATTTCTATATCAATACCACTTTCTCTTATAGTTTCAGTCTTTCCATCTATTGATTTCTTAAACATTTTTGTACTTATATCTTGATTAGAAGTAGTAACTTTATCTTTTTGTTTTCTAGTATAAGTTTGTTTTCTAATTATCGTATATTCTGTATTATCATGTTCTAAAATTATTTCTACACTAACTTCAGCACTTTCCCCTAAAGCGAGAGATTTCTCTATATCTGCATTTAATAATAAAGTATTATAAATAGTTTCTGTATAAAGACACCAAGTAAAAGCTTGTGCAAGAGTTGTTTTTCCGCTACCATTATTTCCAGAAATTATAGATACATTTTTTTGACAATCAATAGAAAAATTCATTTCTAAATTTTTAAATTGTCTAAAATTCTTAATTTTTATATATTTGATTAACATTTATCTCCCCCTCTATAATTTCCTTTATTTTTTTTATCATTTCAGCTTTTGTATATCTTTTTAATTTTAAATTATCTTTTTCTAATTTTAAAATTTTTCTTTCTATTATTTCTAAAATTTCTTCATCAATATTCAAATTCATCATAATCATCTCCCCTATTATCATCAGATATATTATAGGCTGTTTTTATATTAAAAATTATTAAATCAGTATTTATAGGATTTAGTGCTAATCTTCCAAATTCTTTCATTCTTTTTATCTCTTTTTTTACTAATGATTTTTCTTTTTCAATATCAAAAGGGCTTGTATAAGGAACTTTTTCTAATTCTCTAGGTAATGTTATAAAATCATATATTTCAGCATATTCCTTATTTTTAGCTAATCTCAAAACTCTTCCTCTTCTTTGAATGTGTTCTTTTGGATTAGTTGTACTTGCTAAAATAAAGGCAGTTTTGATATTAGGAATATTAACTCCTTCATCTAAACATTTTATTGCTACTAAAGCTTGTAAAGAATCTCCACTTTTAAATTCATTTTTTATTAATTCTCTTTCTTCTATATTTTCATTAGAAGTAAAAGGAGAAACTTTCATATTAAGTTCATTTCCTAATATTTTTATAACAGCATCTATTTGTCTAATATCTTTTTCAGAAGTACAAGTGCTATCTTTATTTTCTTCTAATATATTTGTTGCTCCACAATAAATAAGTAAGAAATTATCATTTTTATATTTATATATTTCTCTTTTTAAAATTTCTAGTTTACTTTTTGCTCCAGCCACTAGTCTAGCTCTTTTTATAGATATCATTTTTCCATATTCTGTTAATTTTTTCTTACCATCTAAGTCTATAATTATATTTTTTAATAATTCTTGTGTTAGTTTTAAATATTCTTCTCTTTCTTCAAAAGAAAGATTAACAAGTATAGGATAGTATTTATATGGTGTCAATTTTCCATCTTTTATAGCTTTTTCTAAAGGATATTCTATACATTTTTTTTCAAAAAAATTATATAATTTTTTAGTTCCTTCTTCATCTCCAACTCTCTCTAAAGTTGCTGATAAAGCTAATCTAAATTTATATTTTTCATCTAATAATTTGCTAAGTCTATAAGTTCCAAAGTTATGAGCTTCATCTACTAATATTAATATATTTTCTTTTATTTTTTTTAATTCATCTTGGACATATTTTGACGAAAAAGTAGCATTAGTACAAATAAAACAATAAAACTCCTTATCTTTTATTTTTAAATTTTTCATAATAATGGAATTATTTAATCTTTCTTTCCATCTTTTTTGTCTTGAAGCACTATATCCAATTATAGGTTTAATATTAAATCTTTCTATATCTTCTACCCATTGTTCTACTAAATGTTGATAAGGACAAACAATCACAACGAAAAGATTATTATCTAGTTTTTTACTTAATTTACAAAGAGCTCCTAATCCTGTTAAAGTTTTTCCAGAGCCTGTAGCCATGTCAAAAATACCTCTGAAATCATTTTCTTCCCAATTTTTAATAGCTTCTAATTGATAATCATAAAGTTTTACATCATCAGGAATTGTAGGAGTATTTTCAATTAATTTTATCTTTTCATTTACTTCAATATCTGTGTTTTCCTCATCTTTTTTTAATTCAATATCCTCTTTTTTATATCTATATTTTTTTATTATTTCTTCCTTTACTTTAGGGAAATCTATAACTTTTATTTTTTTCTCATTGTTATTCCAAATATTATCAAAGGCTTGAATTTTTCTTAAAACTCTCTCTTCATCTTCCCAAGAAGTAAAGACATCTATAGTTTCATAATTCATATTAAAGGCTGTAGAAGTTTCATTTAAAGACCCTGTAAAAACAACTTTATCTTGAAAAATATCTTCTAATATTCCTAATTTTTCATGATAAATTCCAATATTATTAGAATTTTCTATAATTGCAATTTTAATATCTAAAACATTTTCGGCAATTAAAGAGGCAAGTAAATTTAATCTATCCTTTTCAAATTCATTATCAGGCTCTTTTAATTCTTTTAATAAAACACTTTCAATAATTTCATCTCTTAATCTATAACCTTTTTCTATAGCTTCAATATCTTCTTCTTGAAGTTTAGGAGAAGCTACTATTTGGATTTTTCCATTATTTTTTACTAATTCTTCAATTCCCTCTACAATTTCAGAGAGAGAAGTAGAAGAGAAAAAACCTACAGCTCTTTTATAGTAAATACTTTCCTTTAGAAGAGGGATATAAAAATCTTTTACTATATCATCATAAGAAGTTCTATATTCTTTCTTTATCTCTATATCTCGTAACCCCATAAAATCACCCTATGAATTCTCTTTAATATAGTCTAATACTTTTATAAGTTCTTCAAAATCTTCATCATCATTAAAATATCCTATACTAAATCTTACTGTTCCTTGTGGAAAAGTTCCTAAAAATTTATGAGCTATTGGAGAACAATGAAGTCCTACTCTAACACCTATATTAAAGTTACTAAGAACTTGTCCAATTTCATCACTTGTATAGTTATCAAAAATACATGAAACAACAGCAATATTATTTGAAAAATCTTTGAAACCTACTAATTTTATATTAGAATAACTTTTTAAAATTTCTATTAATTTTTTATAATTTTCTTCTTCTTTTTCTTTTATTTTCTCTATAGAAATATTTTTTATCCATTTTAATGCTGAGTTTAGTCCAACAATAGAAAGTATATTTTTACTTCCTACTTCATATCTTTCAGGAATACCTTTAGGTAAATCTTGATTAGCTGATTCAATACCTGTTCCTCCATACATTAAAGGAGCAAATTTCAAATCTTCTTTAACAATAATCCCACCTACTCCTAAAGGACCATAAAAAGTTTTATGTCCTGCAAAAATTCCACAATCATATATATCACTACTTAAATCTAAATGGACTAATCCAGCACTTTGACAAGTATCTACAATATTTATTGCACCATATTTTTTACTTATTGAAAATATCTCATGAACAGGAGAGATAAATCCACAAACATTACTTACTTGACTTATTATAACTAAGTCAGGAGATTTTGCTTTAAATTGATTTTTAATTTCTTCAATATCATATTCTAATTTTTTATCATTAACTTTTAAAATTTCTATATCAATAGAATATTTATTTTTTAAAAAATGTATAGTTCTAGTAATTGAATTATGTTCAAAGGGAGAAAGATAAACAGTTTTTATCTTTTCCCAATTTAAACCTTGTAATATTAAATTTATTCCTTCAGTAGCACTAGATGTAAATATAACTTTTTTATTTTGACAATTAAAAAAGTCTAATAATAAATTTCTTGTTTCATCTACTAGAAAACTTGCTTTTGAAGCTAATTTATATTGACCTCTTCCTACATTAACCCCACAAGTTCTATAAAAATCATTGGTAAAATTATATACTTCTTCTGGTTTTGGAAAGGTAGTAGCTCCATTATCAAAATAATAAATAGATTTCATCTTAAACACCTCAATAAAATTTCTTTAAAATTTCAATTAGAACTTGTAGTTTTTCTTGCTCACTTATAGAATATCCCATTTCCTCAATAGAGTTTTCTATTTCATTTAATAATAATTTAGCTCTTGGGCTATAATCTATTTTTTCAAAAGTTTTAACATTTTCTTTTCCATTTTCATCAACAAAGATAAACTTATATAAATTATCTTTTTCTAGTTTTGTTTCAATAGAGGAATTAAATTTCTCAATAGAATTTTTTATCTCTTTTATATTATTTAAGAATAACTCTATAGTCTTTTCACTCCAATCTTCTAATCTAAGAGAAGTTAAAATTTTTCCTAATTTATGTAAAAACTCGTTTTCATCATTTGAAGAATTTTTTATTAAATCTAATAATCTATTTTCTCCTTTAGAATAAATATAAGTTTTAGCATTTTCACTTAAATCTTCATACCAATCTTTTAAAACAGAAGTTAGGCTAGCTTCCTCTATATATTCATTAGAGAAAATAATTTTTAAATCTTTTATTAAAATATTAGTTAGTTTTGAAAGTACAGATTCATAAAAATCTTTTGTATTTTTTATATCCTCAATAATGTTTAGATTAAAATCTTGATATTCATAAATATTAAATATATCATTAAAAAGATAATCTCTAGAATTAGGAATATCTTTTTTTAAGCTTTCAGCAAATTTAACATATTTTTGAGGAACTTTTATTTTTCCTTTATTTAAACCTACATATCTATTTTTAATCTCTTTAGAATATTTAGGTAATCCTATAAACCATCTTTTTATTCCACGAATAATATATAAATAATTATTATATGTTTTTTCTTCAATTGTAATATTTTTAGAAAAAATTTCTTCTAATTCTTTTAAATATCTTTCTTTTGTTGGATTCCAATCCTCTAAATATAAATAATATCCTTTAGGATTATCATTTATATCAGTCAATAAGTCAGAAGTTAATTTTAAGTCAGCTCCATCTTTTTGAATAACTAAATTCTTTTTATAGAAATGTAGGACAACAGCTAAATATAGAGGGATAACTCCTTTTTTCAAACCTATGTGATATTTAGGTTTTATTAAAAAATCATAAAGTTTTTCTATATTTAATGGCTCTTCAACTGATGATACCTTTAAAGAATTTTCTATTTTTTCAAATATATTTATTAATTCTTTATTAGTTACTTTCTTTAAATTTATAAAAGATAAATTATCTTCATTTATTAAGATGTTTTCATTTATAAGTAAACTTCTAGTAATAAATATTTCTTGGCTATTTCCTCTAAAGCCTAAGTTATACTCTAAATTTTCTTCTAAAAGTTTATCTATTATTTTATTTCTACTTCTAATTGTAGTATTAGAGATAAAATTCTTATTGATAACTTCATTGTTTATTATAGGAGTTAAATAAAAAATTTCATCACAGATATTAGAAAGTAAATTTGAAAGTTGACTTTTTCTAGAAATTTTTTCCTCTCTATTATTATAGAAATAAAGAGATTTTTTTGATTCAGGATTAATATATATACCAATAAGACTTAGAATAATATCTTCTAAGTCCTCAATTATAATATTATATTCTTCTTCTAAAACACTATCCTCTTTTACAGAGGCTTTTAATTCTAAAACTGCTTTATACTCATAAAGAATATCTTGTATATTTTCTTTGTTCTTTGAAAGGATAAATACAAGTTGTTTATTTATAGGTTTATCCTTAGTTAAAAACTCTTTTACTTCATCTAATTTTTCTTTATCTTCTACAATTATTCCGAAAACAATTCCGTCAGCTTGAGTTTGTATTAGTTGCTTTTCTAAATACTCATTATCAAATAATTGTTTTTCATTTATAAATCTAAAATCAAAATATCTTATGATTTCCTTTGTATCATTATATTTATTTGGATATAAATAATTTTCACTAGCAATATCATTTAAAATATCTAAATAATTGTAAGAAGTTTTTATTTTTGTTATAGCTCTATCTATTTCATTTTGGATATTTTTTCCACTGCTTTCTTTAAATTTAATAAAATTATTACTTCTTTTTAAATAAATAATACATTGTTTTTTCTCTAAGTTTTCTAATATAGAATTTATTTCTGTAACATCTCCGTATATATCAGCTATGGTTTGTAAAGTAGGAGATACTTTATTTACTTCATCAATAGAATAAATTAAAAATAGTGTTTTTAAAATTTTACTTTCTATTGAATCTTTTTCTACTTTAGAAAGAGAAGTTTTTAAAAGTTTATAATTTTTATACATTAAACTTTCATAGGATTCATTTTTTATAATTGACTCAAAATAATCATAAATATAATCTGGTGTTACTAGATTAAAGGTATTTTGATTATTATTTACAAATTTTTTCAAACTATGTTTTTGACTAGATGAAAGAAAAGTAAATAATGTTCTTTCATTTTGAGCAACCTTTTCAGAAAGTCTTGGTAAAATAAAAGCTGTTAAAGGGTGTAATGGATAACATCCCTCTACTAATTTTTTCTTTAAATCATCAGTTTCTAAAAGGTTATAATTATCTACTAATTTATTTAAACTTTCAAATTTTTTGCTGTTATCAATTAGAAATTTTTTCCAAAACTTAGGCTCTTTTCTTATTACAGAAGAGATAATTTCAAAGGATTCTGAAAAATTATTACTTAAATTCATATGTAAAAATCTTCCTGATATTCCTTTCCATTCATCTACTTTCTTTTTAGAAATACTGTTATCTATATAGTTGTTTATATCCTTATGGCAGATTAGAAGCATATTCATACTTTTATTTCTATCACATTTTTCAGCAAAATCTTGTAAAAGTTTAATATCTTTGTCAGAAGAGATATTTAAATTATTTTCTAAATATTTACTAAATTCATCATAGACTAAATATATTCCTTGATAACCTTTACTTTTTAATTTAGTAGTAACTTTTTCATATATATCTACTATATTAAAACCTAATAAAGGATTAAAATGAGCTCCTGAAGTAAGTTTAGGAAATATTTTTTCAAATTTTATATATTTTTCTAAATCATAATTTTTTAAAGAAAGAATAAAATCATTTATAGGTTCATCTATATAAGAAATAAATTTTTCATAAGTTTCCCTATAATTTATTTTCCAATTTTCTATAGTTTTTACTGCTGATAAAAAATTAGTTTCAGGCATAATATCTGTAAATTCTTCTTTTTTTAAAGTTTCTTCTAAAGCAATAAGAAAGGCTTGTGTCAAAGAATTTCCATTGTTATAGACAATTATAGGCAAAATTTTTTTATTGCTATCTATATAATTAGAAAGTTGATAAAAAAAGTCTTTGTTATATTCTTTTATTCTTTTTAATAAATTATTAAAAAGTTTTTTATCTTTATTAAAAAGAATGGATAAAAAAACAAGAATCATATGAGATTTTCCTTTTCCATAAGGACCAACTAAAATTCTTGCTCTTTGAGGGGAAAAGCCTAAAGCACCTTTAAATAAATCTTCTATAACTTTTATGTATGAAGTTGTTGGAATAAACTCCTTTATTTTATTTTTATTAGATAAATCATAAGATAAATTAATAGAAGATTGAAACTCTTCCATTAATTCTATATTTTTAGATAATTTTTCCATTATTTACTCTCTTTCTTTGATTGTTTCATAATATTTATTTAAACAATCAATAAAGTTTATTTCTTTTTCAATTTTTATAACATCTAGTCCAGCTGTTCTAATAACTTTTATATAACCTAGTTTTTCTAATTTTGATAATAATTTTAATAAAGATAAAATATCTAAATTAAATATTTTACCTATACTATTTACATCTTCTAAAAGAGAAGAAATCTTTATCTCTTTTTTATTTTTATATTGGTCTGTAATAACAGCTAATATTATTAATGGGTGAATTTTTTCAGAGTTTAGATAATTTTTTCTAAATATCTTTTCTTTTTCATCAGTCATTTGTATAATATCTAAATCTCTAAAAGGAGAGATTATATTATTTTCTGGGTGATTTTTTTCTGATGAAATTTTATTTTTAGATAAATATGTATTTAAAAGACAATTACAATCATCTTCTAAAATTCTATCTGAAATAGTTAAACCATTTTGAATTGTATAATTTTTTAAACTTTCAAACAAATCTTCTTTAGTAAATTCACTACTAGTAAACTCATTAAAAAAATAGTACCAAGTTGTTGCTAAATCTTTGTTACTTGCTAATTTATAATGAATAATATAGAGAGAACCATCTTCTTGTAAATATGGGTCATTTTTCCAAATAACTTCACCTAAATCAGTTAATGAATGAGTTTTTTTTTGTTTTATTATTTCTTGAGAAAGTTCTGTAGCCACTAACCAATATCTAAGAGATTTCACCATATTAGAACCTATTCCTAGAATGTCCATAGGATTTCCATCTACTCCCATAAAAACACTAGGATTTTTTACAATATTTTTTAAACCTTTAGTGAGCCAACCTTTTCTTATAAAAAAAGTTTCATGTCCTCTAAATTTCATTTGTTATACTCCTTATTCTGTTCTTGTTTTTAAATATCTTTCCATTAAACATCCACCTGTAAGATATTTAGGAGAAATACACATTTTACATCTTTTACATTTTTCATTATTTATAAAATATTCATCTCCTATTATTGAAATAGCTCCGTGCTTACATAAAGATTCACACTTTAAACATTTTCTACAAGCATTAAATTTTTTTATTTGATAGCTTATTTGTCTTTGTAAATCTTCATGATTTTTTACATTCATTGTTTTTATTTTTACAGAATATTCAAACCCATCTTGTGAAAAAGGTTGAATTGAAATTATAGGAATATTTGTTTTTACATCTACTATTATCATTTCCTTTAAAAGTTTTCTTCCTAATTCAGGAGCTAATTTACCAAAAGGTATAAATAGAGTATAGAACCAATCTGGAATCTCTTTATTAAGTTGATAAACTTTTGCATTTTCTTCTGTAGTACAATTTGCAAATTTTATTTTTACATCATTGGCTGCTTTTATTCCGTTTCCACCTTGACGAGCTTTCCATTTTCCTGTATCTACATAAACTTCAGGGTCAGCTTTTCCAATTTGTTTTGCAAATCTAATTAGAAAATCTCTCCATTTTTTACTTTTTTCAGGCATATAGATATTAGATAAAAAGACTGCTCTTTCTCCGTTGTTAGGACAACACCAACATCCAACTCTATCATAACCAAGTCTATAGGCATCATTAAAATCTATTTTTTCTGTTAGCATATAAAGCCATATATCAATATCTTTCCAATAAAATATTGGAGAAGCTACTGTTTGTTTATTAATTTTTACAGAGCCAGCTTTATTTTCTACTCTGTTATATTTACTTCTACTTACTGATTCACATTTTCTTATTCCATAAAAAGTTAAAACATCTTTATCTTTATATAAATTATTTAAAACTCTTGTTATAGGTCCTGTTTTAAACATAGAACAACACCATCTTAACATTCTTGCAGGAGGACCAATGTCTTCACAAACTTTAAAAAAGTCTTGCTCTCTATTTTTACACACTTTAAAAATACTCATCATATTTTTTTCTCTAAATCTTTTTACATATTCTTGAGTCATAGGAAATTCTAAAGTTGTATCTCCGAAAATATGTACAAGACTAGGCTCTGATAATGCTCTAACAACTAAATCAGCTGTTACAGTAGAATCTTTTCCACCTGAAAAAGATAAGATGATATTTTCTAAAGGAAAATTTTTTCTTGTATTTTTTATAAATTCACAAGCTTCATCATATAGATAATTTAATCTTTCTTTATTAGCTTCAGTAAATTTTTCTATATGTTTATCAAAATATTCATATGTATTCTGATTTTTATACTCTTCTAATTTTTTTAATATATAATCAGAAGAATATTTTTTATATAATTTTGAATTTATCATTATAACTTCTCCATTTATATAATATCTATTATCTGAAACCCAAACACTATCTTTATAAAATTCCATTGGTTTATCTAAAAGTATTTCTATTAATAATCTTTCTTCTGGAAAAACAGGTCTTAAATCTGTTGATAAATATTTAAGTTTTCCTTTACAATGAGGACATTTTAATTTATCAATAGCATTTTCTTCTTTAATAATAGGTATATTACAGTCAGGACACCAATATATATTTATTGGTATATCACTTTCTGTTGGAGAACCACATATTTCACAAATCTCTTCTTGTGTTTCTCTGTTACATTTTTTACACCACATTATTAGAAAACTCCTTTTAAATTTTTGTAAATTCTCACATTTAAAAAGATTTTTTCTTCATGATAAAATTAAATTAATTTTAAAATTAAAGGAGTGATGTAAATGAAAAATAAGAAGAAAATTGAGATTAACCCTAAAAATATTGAAATTTATGAAAAGTATTTGAGAAGTTGTTATATAAAATCGAGGGATACTATTGATACAACTTATAAAGTTTATAAGAGTAATATGCACCAATTTCTAGAATATTTAAGAGACTTAGAAAACAATAGATATATAATTTCAGATAGTACTATCAAAAATTTTTATGATATTTGGGAAAGATATGCCAATGAGTGTATTCAAAAGGGAAATAATAACAGAACTATTAATAATAAAAGAACTGCAATTTCTACTTTTTATGATTGGTGTGAAAAAAGAGATATTATAAAATATAATCCTTTTAGAAAAATAGATACTTTAAAGATAACTTCAAATGATTTAAGAAGAGAGAGTTACTTTTTAACTCAAAAACAAATTTGGGAAATAAATTATCATATGGAAAAAGATACAAAGAATTTTGATATACAAGATAGAATTTTATTTAATCTGTTTTTAGATTCTGTAGGTAGAATATCAGCTATACATTCATTGAAAATTAGTCAATTAAAAATAGAAGAGAATATTTTTGAAAATGTTAGAGAAAAAGAGGGATATATAGTGTCAATTATTTTTTTTAATGAAACAAAAGAACTTATAAAAAAGTGGTTTGAAATAAGAAAAGAAAAAAATATTGAAAGTGATTTTTTATTTTTAACTTATTATAAAGATGAATATAAACAAATGACTAAAGAAACTATTAGAAATAGGGTAAAAAAAATGGGAAAAATTATAGGAATAAAAAGTTTTTATCCTCACTCTATAAGAAAAACTATTATAAATATAATAAGTAGTATTGGAAATATTTCAGATGGAGCTATTTTAGCTAATCATAAAGATAGTAAAGTAACTTCGGAATATTATATTAAACACCAAAAACAAAATGATATAAAAAATAGATTGATAGATTTAAGAATAAAAGCAGGTTTGTAAATTAGAAAATTTAATAAAAATAAAAAAACATTTAAAAGCCTTTTTCTAGTTTAAAAAGGAAAAAATAGCAATTTATTTAAAAATAATTTAAAAAAATGTAGTTTTTTTTTCACAAAAAATGGAAATTATAAAAAAAGTTTTCATAAATTTTCTAATTTATGAAAAACATTGAAAGTATATTTTTTCTGTATGTTATTAATATAGAATGTATTTACTTTTAACTAATTTTAATATATAATAAATGTGAGAATTTACTAAATCTTTATAACAAAAGGTGATAAGTATGGGATTAATTTCAAATACTAAAATCAATATGTATAATTCATTAGTTAACTCTATTTCTAATTCTGAAGAGATAATTATGAATGTTTCATTTGTAAGAGATTCAGGAATAAAACTGCTTATTTCAGAATTATTAAAAGCTAGAGATAATGGAAAGAGTATAAAAATTTTAATAAGTGACTATATGAAAATTACAGAACCTAATGCTTTATACAGGCTTTTAGATATAAAAGGTATTAAAATTCTTCACAGTATTTCAAATAAATCTTTTCACCCTAAAGCATATATATTCAAAAAATCAGATAACAAAATAGAAGTGTATATTGGCTCATCAAATATATCTTATTCAGCATTAGTGGATGGAATAGAATGGAACTATCACTTTTTAGGAGATAAAAACTCAAAAGAGATACAAGAAATTTTAGATGAATTTCAAGAGTTATATGAAAACAAAAGTTTTTATTTAACATTAGATTGGCTTAGAAAATACGAGAAGCAATACAAAAAACATTCCTTTGAAAGTGTAATAGATTTTACAAAACCTACTGATGAAAAAATAGAGCCTATTAAATTTCAGATACCAGCACTTTATGAACTAGCAAAAACAAGAGAAGAGGGGTATAAAAAAGCCTTAATAGTTGTAGGAACAGGACTTGGAAAAACTTTTTTATCAGCCTTTGACTCACAAAATTTTAATAGAATTCTTTTTATAGCTCATAGAGATGAAATTTTAAAAGACGCGTATAAAACATTTAAAAAAGTATATGGGGATAAAAAAACTTTTGGATTTTTCAACGGAGATGCAAAAGATATTGGTAGAGATATATTATTTGCTAGTGTCTACACCATAGGAAAAGATGAATATTTAACAGAGGAATATTTTTTACAAGACTATTTTGATTATATAGTTGTAGATGAATTTCATCATAGTACAGCCACAACTTATTCAAGAGTATTAAAATATTTCAAACCAAAATTTTTATTAGGACTTACTGCTACACCAGATAGAGCCGATAATGGAGATATTTATAAATTATGTGATTACAACATAGCCTATGAATGTGATTTTAAAGTAGGAATAAATAATGGTTGGCTAACTCCTTTTGAATATTACGGAATTTATGATGATACAGATTATGAGGTTATTCCTTGGAGAAATGGAAATTATGATTTAACTTCCTTAGAAAATTCTCTTATTGTAGAAAAAAGATTAAATTTAATCTATGAAAAATACATTCTTTTTAAGAAAAAATTTGCTGTTGGTTTCTGTGCAGGTGTTAGACATTGTAAAATAATGAGTGATTTCTTTAATAAAAAAGGGATAAAAAATAAGATAATTTTAGGGGAAACTCCTATAGAAGAAAGACAACAAACAATAGAAGATTTTAAATCAGGAAAAATAGATATAATATTTACAGTTGATGTATTTAATGAGGGGGTAGACATTCCTTGTATTGATACAGTTTTATTTTTAAGACCTACTTCTTCATATACAATATTTATTCAGCAATTAGGTAGAGGGCTTAGAACTTATGAGGGAAAAACAAAATTAAGAGTCCTTGACTTTGTAGGAAATTATAGAGGGGCTGAATTAAAAACTAATTTTTTAATGGGTAATTCACAAGGGAAGAGAGAAAGAATAATTCTTCCTAGTGATGGAGATTTTATACTTCCAGAAGGTTGTACAGCAAATTTTGATATGCGACTTATAGATTATTTTTCTATTACTAAAAATAAATCTCAAAAGATAATAGATAGATTAATAAGTGATTATAATCGTGTAAAAGAGTATTTAAACCACAGACCAAGTATAATGGACATTCACACTTTTGGAGAATATCCTGTAAATATTTATTTACAAAAATTTAAGTCGTGGTATAATTTCCAAAAAGAAGTAGATGATTTAACAGAAAATCAAAAGAGATATTCTGATAAGGTTATAGATTTTTTATTATTTTTAGAAAAAACTCCTATGACAAAATCCTATAAAATACCTCTACTATTATGTTTCTTTAAAAATACTTTGCCAGAGATTGTATCTTTAAAAGAGATTGGAGAAAATTTCAAAGAATTTTATAGTGATGAAGTATACAGAAAGGACTTAAATAATAAAAAACACGAAAACTTATCTTCTTGGAAAAATAGAGATTATGAAAAATTAGCTCTTACAAATCCTATTAAATTTTTAACAGAAAATGTAAAAAATAGAGAGTTTTTTATTTATGAAAATGATAACTTTATTTTAAATAAAGATTTATATATAGAAATTTCCAATGATAAAGATTTATTAGGTGAAATTTTAGAGAGATTAAATTATAGAAATATTAATTATTTTAGAAGGAAATATATGGAGGACTAATGTCTATAGATTTTTATAATGAAAATGCTTTAAATTTTTTTGAAAACACAGTTAATTCTGATATGAAAGATTTATATAGTTTATTTTTAAAAGAATTACATAAAAAAGCTTCTATTTTAGATTTAGGTTGTGGAAGTGGAAGAGATTCAAAATATTTTATAGATAATGGTTATAAAGTTGTAGCAAGTGATTTTTCAAAGGAGCTTTCAATACTAGCTTCTCAATATATTGGACAAGAGGTAGTGGTAGAGGATATGAGAAAAATTACTTATGAAAATATTTTTGATGGTATTTGGGCTTGTGCTTCTATGCTTCATCTTACAGAAAATGAAATTATAGATACTCTTAATAGATGTTACAAAGCTCTAAAAAAACAAGGAATTATTTATCTTTCTTTTAAATATGGAAATGAAAATTATAAAAAAGATGGAAGAAGTTTTACTTGTTTTACAGAGGAAAAATTTTTAAATCTTCTTTCTAATACAAAATTAAAATGTAAATTTATATTGCAAACTAATGATGTTAGAAAAGGTAGAGAAAATGAAAAATGGCTAAATGTAATTTTATATAAATAAAAGTTAAAGATATTATTTAAGATTGAAATAGAAATTTTAAAATTAATAAAAAATAGGCTATTGAATTAATTTACAACAGCCTATTTTTTTATGTTATATAAAAAATGTCGGAAAAATGTTGGAAAATTGATATTTTTTATATAACATTCTTTTTATAAGTTAAGATTTTATCAAAGAAAATTTACCTACAACTTCTATTTGAACAGTTTGTGGGAACATATCTACAGGTTGGATTTTTTCCAATCTATATCCCTCTTCTATAAGAATTTTACTATCTCTAGCAAAAGTTGAAGGGTTACAAGAGATATATACAATCTCATCAATTTTATGATTAGTTAAATCTCTTAGAGTTTTTTCTTCAATTCCCTTTCTAGGTGGGTCAAAAATTATAGAATCTACTTTTTTTCCACAACTCATAAGTTTTTCAATCTCTTTATTAACATCTCCAATAATGAACTCCATGTTTTCAATGTTATTTTCTTTGGCAGTTTTTATTCCATCTTCTACTGCAGATTTTACAATTTCAATAGAATATACCTTATGAGCTTCTTTAGATAACATCATTCCAATAGTTCCTGTACCAGAAAAGGCATCTATTATATATTTATCTTTGATATTATCAAAATAACTAATTCCAATATTATATAATTTTTTAGTTTGTCCTAAATTAATTTGGAAAAATGAGCTTGGAGAAATATTAAAATGAATTCCAGATATTTCCTCTTTAATGGTTTTTTCTCCAAATAAATGAACCATAGTTTTTCCCAAAGCAAAGTTTGTTTTCTCTGTATTTAATGAAACATATACAGATTTTATCTCTTCTACTTGATTATATAATTTAGAAAGGAATTCTTCCACATCTTTTGTAACTTTTTTTAAGTTTACCACAAGAACAACCATAGCTTCATTATAAGAGTTTGTTCTTGTCATTATATGTCTCAAAATTCCCCTATGCTCTATTTCATTATATACAGATATTCTTTTTTCATTATTTAATATCTCTTTTGCTTTATTGATGACCTTATTACTTAATTTTGAGCTAAGCATATTTTCTTTTACTTGAAATACATCATGACTTCTTTTTTGAAACATTCCTGTAATAATCTCATGATTTTTTCCATAGGCAAAAGGCTCAATAACTTTATTTCTATAATTATATATTTCATCAGATTTAACAATAGGTAAGATTTCTACATCTTTAACTCCACCTATTTTTTCCATTACATCTTTTACTAATTCTTGTTTATATTTTAATTGGGCTTCATAATTTAACATTCCAAAATCACAACCATGGAAATCTTCAAAAGATATTCTTTCATTATCTATTCTTTCAGCTCCAGCTTCTAATAATTTTGTGATTATTCCTCTAGCATAATTTTTCTTTTTAGAAATAATCTCTATTTCTACTTTGTCTCCAGGTACTGACATTGGTACAAATATTGCAAAATCATTGTAATATCCAAGCCCTTCTCCCCCATAGACAATTTTATCTATATTTAATTGTATTTTTTCTCCTATTGATACAGGCATTAGTCCTCCATTTCTGTAGAAAAATAATTTATATTATTTGTTATTTCCATTTTATTTTTTTCGTGCATCTCATTTTCAAAGGCCTTTAAATCGGCTTTTTTATCATACTCTAATTTTATCATTGCCAATTTTTTTTCAGCTTCTTCTACATATTTTTTTTCTACATAAATTTCCCTTTCAACTCTAGAGATTCTTATTAAAAGACTATTATGTATAAAGAAAACACCTACTATTACTGTTAACAATAATACAAAATTTTTCATTTTCTACATCACTCCTATATTTTTTCTACTACTCTTAATTTAGCTGAGTGAGACCTATTATTATATTTTAATTCTTCTACTCCTGCACATATTGGCTTTTTAGTCAAGATTTTTACTTGAGGTTTTTTTCCACAGATACACACAGGTAATTCTGGAGGACAAGTACAACCTTTTTCAAGTTCTTTAAATTTATTTTTTACAATTCTATCTTCTAATGAGTGGAAAGTAATTATAGCAAGTCTTCCACCTTTTTTTAAAGATTTTACAGCTTTTTCAATAGCAATTTCTAAAACTTCAAGTTCTTTATTAACTTCAATTCTTATAGCTTGAAAAGTTTTTTTTGCTGGATGTTTTTGAGATTTTCCAGAATAAGCTCTTCTTATAATTTCTACAAGCTCCCCTGTAGTTTCTATCTTTTTCACATCTCTAGTTTCACAAATAAATCTGGCTATCTTTCTAGCAAACTTTTCCTCTCCATATTCATAAATTATTTTTGAAAGTTTTTCTTCTGGATATTCATTTACAACTTCATAAGCTGAAAGAGGGCTACTCTTATCCATTCTCATATCAAGTCTTGTATCAAATCTATATGAGAAACCTCTTGTTTCATCATCAAGTTGAGTTGAAGATACTCCAATGTCCATAAGAATTCCATCTACTTGATATTTTCCAGCCATGTATAATACTGTATCTAAGTTTTGGAAATTATCTTTATAAACTTTCCATTTATTTTTATATGGTTCTAATCTTTTTGAAGCAAACTCTATTGCTTGTTGGTCTTGGTCTATAGATATTAACATTCCTTTATCAGAAAGAGTTTTTAATATTCCTTCTGAATGACCTCCCCCACCTAAAGTACAATCTAAATAAACACCATCTTTATTAGTCACAAGATTTTCTATTGTTTCATAATATAAAACAGGGATATGATATTCACTAAATGTATTTTTTATATCTTCCATTATTTTTCCTTTCAATTTTTATAGTTCCTTACTATTATATCACACATAAAAAAAATAGAGAAGAGTATCTCTATTTTTTTATAAATTATAGGTTTTTCTTAAAAATTTAAAATAATAAGAAAAATATTAATTTTTTTATAAGGTTTAAAGCTATATAAGCTAGTATAGGAGAAAAATCTATTCTACTATATCCCAAAGGTAATATCATTCTAAAAGGTTGTAATAGTGGTTCAGTTATTGAATAAACAATTTCAGTAAAATCATTTCTAGTGTATGGAGCTAACCAAGAGATTAATACTCTAATTAAAATTATAAGTTGTAAAATATATACAGTATAATGAATTATATTCATTAATAGTAATCTCATATAACCTCCTAATTATATTTATTAATTTCCCTCTAAGAAATAATGTTTTGTTATATTGATATACTCTATTCCAGACCATATTGTCAATACAACAGGAATCATCATTAAGATAGTATTTAAATTTATTAATGTAGGATATTCTTTTCCAAATAAAATTAATATCATTATTACTATCATTTGTGAAGTTGTTTTATATTTTCCAAGTTTGTTAGCTGCCACAACTTCTCCTTTAGCTGCCACAACTATTCTTATTCCACTTATTAAAAATTCTCTAAATATAACAACTATTGACATCCAAGAAGGGATAAATCTTAAATAGACCATAACAACTAAAGCAGATATAACTAAAACTTTGTCAGCTAATGGGTCCATTACTTTTCCAAAGTCTGTAATTAAATTATATTTCCTTGCTATATATCCATCAAAGAAATCTGTTATAGAAGCTATGGCAAATAGAGCTAAGGCGATAATTCTATATGCCCAACCTCCATCAATAGAGTTTTCTAAAAAATAAATAAATGGTACTGCTAATACAAGTCTTGCTATTGTAAGCTTATTAGGTAAATTCATTTCTCCCCCTTACTCCTCATCTAATATGGGACCTATAAAATCATATTGAAAATTTTGTTCTATTTTTACTTTGACTATATCTCCTATATTGGCTGTTCCATCAGATGTTAAAACTTTTCCGTCAATGTCCAAAGCCTGTGTTCTCATTCTTCCTTCCAACATATACTCACTTTCTGTTGAAATTCCATCAATGATTACATCTACAGTTTCTCCTATAAATTTTTCATTTTTTCTTTCAATAATTTCACCTTGAATATTTAAAAGCTCAGCCCATCTTTCTTCTTTTATCTCTTCAGGTATTTGATTTGGTAAATTATAAGCTACAGTATCTTCTTCTCTTGAATATTTAAAAACTCCCACATAATCAAACTTAAATTCTTGTATAAATTCTTTAAGCTCTTGGAAATTTTCCTCTGTTTCACCAGGAAAACCAACAATTACAGTAGTTCTAATTGTAGCTTCAGGGATAGCATTTCTTATTCTTTCAAGAATATTTCTTATAACATCTCCTGATTTTGCTCTACCCATATTTTGTAAAATATTATCTGATATATGTTGAATAGGAACATCAAAATAATTACAAATTTTTGGCTCATTTTTTATAACTTCTATTAACTCATCAGATATAGAATTTGGATACATATAGTAAAGTCTTATCCATTTAATCCCCTCTACTTTTACAAGTTCTTTTAAAAGTTCAGGTAACATTCTTTTTCCATATATATCTTTTCCATATTCTGTAATTTCTTGAGCTAAAAGATTTAATTCTATAACTCCATCTTTTGCAAGTGTTTCGGCCTCTGCTACTACATCTTCAATAGTTCTACTTCTTAAATCTCCTCTAAGTGATGGGATTATACAATAAGTACAATATTTATCACAACCTTCAGAAATTTTTAAGTAAGCACTGTGAGGATAGTTTGTAAGCATTCTCGGAGTTTTAGAAGTAGGTAGGAAGTCTAAACTTCCTACTCTTAATTCTTTCTTTCCTTCTATTATAGAGTCTACAACCTCTCCAATTTTATCTACATCACCTGTTCCAACAACAGCATCAATTTCTGGAATTTCTTTTAATAATTCCTCTTTGTATCTTTCAGATAGACAACCAGAAACTATTAATTTTTTTAGAGAACCGTCTTTTTTGTAGTCTGACATCTCTAAAATAGTTTGTATAGATTCCTCTTTAGCATCATTTATAAATGCACAAGTATTTACAATTATTATATCGGCTTCCTCTATATTTTCTACTAGCTCTAATTTTTTTTCTTTAACTAGTATTCCTAACATATTTTCACTGTCAACTGTATTTTTACTACAACCAAGGCTTATTAATCCTAATTTCATTAATTGTTCTCCTTAACTATTTAGCTAAATCTAATAATACTCTTTTTCTACTTAAGCTAATTTTTCCACCTTCATTAGAAATTACTTTTACATCAAAAGTATCTCCTTCTTTTAATACATCTTCTACATTAGCAACTCTTTCAGTTGAAATTTCAGATACATGTAAAAGTCCCTCTTTACCAGGTAATATTTCCATGAAGGCACCAAATTTTGCTACTTTTACAACTTTTCCTTTATAAACTTCTCCAACTTCTACGTCTTTTACATAGTAGTTTACACGTTTTATAGTTTCTTCTAAAGCTTCTAAGTCAGCACAGAATATTGAAACTTTTCCATCATCTTCTATATCAATTAAAGCTCCAGTTTCATCTATAATCTTTTTAATATTTTTTCCACTTGGTCCGATTAAAGCTCCAATTTTTTCTACATCTATTTGCATTCTGTGGATTCTTGGAGCGTTAGGAGCTAACTCTTCTCTTGGAGTAGGGATAGCAGCGTTCATAACTCCTAATATTTCAATTCTAGCTTTGTGAGCTTGATTTAAAGCTATTCTCATTATTTCTTCAGTAATTCCTGTAATTTTTATATCCATTTGTAAAGCTGTGATTCCTGATTTTGTTCCAGCAACTTTAAAGTCCATATCTCCTAAGTGGTCTTCAAGTCCCATTATATCTGTAAGAACTGTAAATTCATCTCCCTCTTTTACAAGCCCCATAGCAATTCCTGCTACATGTTCTTTAATAGGGACACCAGCGTCCATTAAAGCTAATGAACCTCCACAAATTGAAGCTTGAGATGAAGAACCATTTGATTCTGTAATATCAGATACAACTCTTACTGTGTATGGGAATTCTTCTTCAGATGGAATTACATATGATAAAGCTCTTTCAGCTAATGAACCATGTCCTAATTCTCTTCTTCCAGGAGCTCCATTTCTTCCGATTTCTCCTACTGAATAAGCTGGGAAGTTGTAGTGAAGATAAAATCTTTTGTAGAATTCTTCATCTAATGTATCTATTAATTGCTCATTTACTTTTGAACCTAAAGTTACAGTAACAAGAGCTTGAGTTTCTCCTCTTGTAAACATTGCTGAACCGTGAGGCATTGGTAAAGTTCCAACTTCAGCATATAAAGGTCTTATTTCATCAGTTTTTCTTCCATCAACTCTGTGTTTGTGGTAAAGAATAACTTCTCTTACTAATTTTTTCATAAGTCCATCATAATAAGTATCAAATTCTGTCATAACATCTTCTGGTAACTCTTCTTCTGGAACTTCTGGATAATTTTCATTGATGAACATTTCTTTTAATTCATCATGTAAAGCATCTACAGCGTCTTGTCTAGCTTGCTTTCCTGTAGTAAGAACTGCAGCTTTTAATTTTTCCTCTCCATTTGTATCTATAAAGTTTTTAACTAATGGATTTGGTTCTTCTTTAACAAATTCTATTTTTTCTTTTCCAATTAATTTTGTAAATTCTTCTTGGAATTCACAAAGTTTTTTAATATTTTCATGTCCAAACATTATAGCTTTTAACATAGTTTCTTCGTCCATTTCAGCAGCTCCAGCTTCAACCATGTTTACAGCCTCTTTAGTACCAGCAACTTTTAAATTTAAATCACTTTCAGCAAGTTGAGCTGGTGTAGGGTTTAATATAAATTCTCCATTTTTATCTCTACCAACTATTACAGATGATACAGGTCCTAAGAAAGGAATGTCAGATATCATAAGAGCAGCTGATGAACCTATAGCACAAAGATAGTCAGGAGTATTTTCTCCATCATAAGAGAAGATAGTATCAACTATTTGTACTTCATAATTAAATCCATCTGGGAACATTGGTCTTATAGGTCTATCTGTTAATCTTGAAATAAGAGTAGCATCTACAGATGGTTTAGCTTCTCTTTTATTAAATCCTCCAGGAAATTTTCCAGCAGCATAAAATTTTTCAATATAGTCTACTGTCAATGGGAAAAAGTCAGAACCAGCTCTTCCCTCTTTGCTTCTGTTAACAGTACATAACATAACTGTATCTCCATATTGAATCATTACAGCACCATTTGATTGTCTAGCAAATTTTCCTGTTGAAAGAGATAGAGTTCTTCCACCAATTTCTAATTCTAATTTTGTTTCGTTAAACATTAATTTCCTCCTAATTTTTAAATTTTATCCCTTTTTAGAAGAAACTAGTATCTTTTGTAAATAATAAGGGAATGAAAATAAAATATTTATTTTCCCTCTCTTACTACTTACACTTTTGTTTCTTCTAAAAGGCAATTCTATCATATAAGTATATCATTTTTAAATAAAAAAATCAATTAAGATTTTCTCTAGTAAGTTTGATTTTTTTTAGATTTTATGCTATTATTTACAGAAAAAATACGGAGTGATTAAATGAAAATAAGATTATCTACAAAAGATGATTTAAAAGATATTATAAGAATAATAAATCAAGCTAAAGTATATATGAAAAATAATAATTTTAATCAATGGAATGAAAATTATCCTAATGAGGAAATTATTTCTAAAGATATTTACTTGAAAGAAAGTTATGTTTTAATTGATGATGAAAAGATTGTAGGGACTTTTGTTTTATCCTTTACAGATGAAATTAGTTATAAAAATATTTATAATGGAAAGTGGAAAACCAATAATCCTTATGGGATTTTACATAGAGTGGCTATAGATAATTTATATAAAGGTAAAGGAATAGCAAAATTAATTTTAGATTTTTCAGAAAAAGAAGCTCTAAAAAAAGAAATAAAAAATTTTAGAATAGATACTCACAAAGAAAATAAATCTATGAGAAAATTTATTGAGAAAAATGGTTTTGAATATTGTGGTATTATTTTAGTGGAAGATGGTACAGAAAGAGTTGCTTATGAAAAAAAATTATAAAAATTTGGTAATATAAAAATCTAGTAAAATGAATGATTTTCTTTTATATAAAACTTGTAAATTCAATCTTTAAAATATTTTTTAGACAAAACTATTATTTATATAGTCAAAAGTAAGAATACTAGACTTTGGAGGAAATTTTATGAAAAAAATTATTAAATTATTATTTGTATCTATGGTATTATTAGCTTTGGGAGCTTGTGGAAGCCTTTCTAAAAGAGGAAATGCTGACCTTACAAAATATAATGATATAAGAGCTACTTTTGTTACAACTCAGGGAGAAGTTAATTTTTATCTTTATCCAGAGGCTGCACCTATTACAGTTGCTAACTTTGTAAACTTAGCTTTAAGAGGATATTATAACAATACAGTATTTCATAGAGCAGTTGAAAACTTTATAGTTCAAGGGGGAGACCCTACAGGGACAGGACAAGGAACACCAGGATATGCTATTAAAGATGAATTTGTAAACTGGCTTGATTTTTATCAATCAGGAATGTTAGCAATGGCAAATATGGGACCTAATACTGGTGGTTCACAATTTTTTATTACCTTATATCCAGCTGATTTCTTAAATAATAAACATACTGTATTTGGAGAAGTTGTATCTCAAATAGATGGTGAAACTAGTAGAAAATTAGAAAAAGGTGATGTTATAAAAGAAGTTAAAATATCAGGACATTACGATTTATTACTTGCTCTAAATAAAGAACAAGTTGAAGAATGGAATAAAATTCTTGATAAAAATTATCCTAACTTAAAAAAATATCCAATTAAAGATATAAGTGAATTTGAAGAAGAAGTTGCTAGATATCAAACAGAATTGAAAGAAATCTACACTCCTAAAGAAAAAGTAGAAAAAAAAGAAAGAGAATTCTTTATTCCTAAAATGATAAGAGCTATTGAAAAGAAATTAAAAAGTGATGATGTAGAATAATAATAAAAAAGCTATTGCATATTTGCAATAGCCTTTTTTTAATCTGCTAATTTATCTTCTAATGTTTTACTGATTTTAAATTTTACATATTTTCTAGATTTTACGTCTATTTTTTTATTAATATTTTGTGGATTAACAACAACTCTTTCTTTAGTTTTTTTGACTTCAAAGGAACCAAAATTTCTAAAGATAATATTTTTATCAATAGTTAAAGCATATTTTAAAGTATCTATAAAATTTTCTATATCTTTTTGTCCTTGTTTTTCATCAATATTATTTTTAGTGCAATATAATTTTATAAAATCTTTTTTTATCATCTAAAACCCAACTCCTACATAATCTAACTCTAAACTGTCAGCAACTTTTCTACAAGTGACTCTTTCATTTTTTATATTTATTCCTCCTAAAAGTTCAGGATATATTTCACAAGCTCCTTTGAGTCCACGACAAGCTATAGCTCGAGCATATTTTAATATAAAATTTTCAGAAGAGAGAGTAGATGTTAAAGGATAAGCACTAGCCATATTACCTACACAATAGTGAACAACTTCATCCACTATGTATGTAGGTTTTTCTAAAGAAGTTATTTTTGATGTTTCAAAACATCCTCCTTGGTCAATGGCAACATCAACAATAACACTTCCTTTTTGCATAGAACTAATAAATTCTTTTGTAACTAAACAAGGAGTCTTTCCACCAGGAATCAATACAGTTCCTATTAATAAATCGGCACTAGATACAGCTTTTTCAATATTATTTGGAGTTGAATAAAGAGTGTTTATTTGACTTTTATAACTGTCATCTAGATATCTTAGTTTACTTACATCTATATCAATAGCTGTAACTTCAGCTCCTAAACCAAAAGCAGCTTTAATGGCACTTTGCCCAGCTACACCAGCCCCTAAAACTACAACTTTTCCTCGTTCAACACCAGGAACTCCACCTAATAATTTTCCCATTCCACCATTATTTTTTTGTAAATAATAACTTCCTACTTGAACAGCCATTTTTCCAGCTATTTCTGACATTGGAGAAAGAATTGGAATACTTCCATCTTTTAAAATAATTGTTTCATATCCTATACAAGTAGCTCCACTTTTTAGTAATTCAAGAGTAGTTTCTTTATGAGCAGCAAGATGTAAATAAGAATAAAGAATATGATGAGGTTTTAAAAGTTTTATTTCAGAAAGAAGAGGTCTTTCTACTTTTATTATTAATTTTGCATTTTCATATAATTCTTCATTTGTTTCAACTATTATAGCCCCACTTTTAATATATTCTTCATCAGTTATTCCCGTATTTATACCAGCCCCTTTTTGTACAAATACTTCATTTCCATCTAAAACTAATTGACCTACACCAGCAGGGGTTAAACCTACTCTACTTTCATTATCTTTTTGTTCTTTAGGTATTCCTATTTTCATACCAAATTATCCCCTTTCTTTATATTACACACTAATTATATATCATTTTTTTTAAAATAGCAAATTATAATGGATTTATATATTTTATAAATAATAGAATATGTTACAATATTAAACCTTTATTTTATTTTTATTATAAGGTATACTATAATATAATAAAAGATTAGCTAGGTGGTGAAAAAATGAAAAAGGGTATATATTTTTTAAGTCTTTTATTGTTGATTTTATTTGTCTTAAAAACAAAATTTACTATAGGAGGAATTATTTTAGGAATATATATAATATTATCATTGATTTCTATAAAAAAAGATGTAACTTTAGATGAAATTATAGATATATCTATATTGTATGGGAAAAAATCTAGCCTTGTAATAATTCTTTTTATATTTATAGGAAGTCTTTCAGCTATGTGGATGGCTTCAGGAACAATTCCTGCCCTTGTTTATTATGGTTTGAAACTTATAAATCCTAAAATATTTTTATTCTTTGTATTTTTTATCAGTTGTATTATTTCAACTATATTGGGAAGTGCCTTTGCCTCAACAGGAATAATTGGAATGGCTCTTATGGCTATAGCTAAAACAGGAGATATAAATTTAAGCCTTGTGGGAGGAGCAATAATTTCTGGAGTTTATTTTGGAGATAGATGGTCACCAATTTCAGTTAGTGCAAATCTTGTTTCATCATTAACAGGGGTGGATATTTATACAAATTTAAAAAATATGATAAAGTCAACTGTTGTTCCTTTTATTTTAACATCAATTATATATATACTTTTATCACAAATTTTCACTTTAGATACAGGAGAAACTACTTTACCAAAAATTATAATGGAAAGTTATAATTTAGATATAAGATTTATATTTTTACCACTTGTGTCTATAATTTTACTTTCTTTTTTTAGGGTAAATGTAAAAATTTCTATGGGAATAAGCATTATTATTGCTGGAATTATAGCAATATTTTTACAAAATGAAAAATTAATTAGTATATTACAATATGCTCTTACAGGATTTTATAAATTTAATGGACATCCATTAGAGAAAATTATAAAAGGTGGTGGAGTTATTTCTATGGCTAATGCTACCTTAGTAATTGTTATCTCTTGTTTATTAATTGGAATTTTAGAAAAAATGGAAATATTATCATTTTTAAAATCAAAAATTAGAAATATAAGCACAAGAAGTGGACTTTTCTTAAATATGATAGGGATAAGTATTTTAGCTGGTATGATTGGTTGTAACCAAACAGTATCAGTAATTATGACAGAACAAGTTATGGAAGAAATTTATGATTCAAGAAATTTATCAAGAGAAGCTTTAACTTTAGATTTAGAAAATTCATCAGTTCTTTTAAATAACTTTATTCCTTGGAATAGTTCTTGTTTTGTTCCTTGTGCTATATTAGAAGTTGCTTTTTATAAAGCAGTACCATTAGCATTTTTTCTATATTTTATACCACTTTGGACATTTATTTATTATAAATTTAATGGTAAAAAATTAGGCTAAATAATTTTATCTTTAAGTTGATATTTATTTCAATAATTAAAAAAATATGATATACTATATCAGAGTAAGAAAAAATTATATAGGAGAATATATGGAGTTTAAAAAGATTGAGTATATAGATAGAAAAACTGGAAAAACTTTAATTGAGAAGGTTCCAGGAGAAAATTTTTTAAAATTTTTATATTATAATCCTTTTGGGATTTTACCTTTAGAGGCTTTAGTAAAGAGAAAATTCTTATCTGTTTTGTATGGGAAAAAAATGGATAGTGAAAGCTCTAAAAAGATGATACCTAATTTTGTAAAAGAACATTCTATAAATATGGAAGAATTTGTAAAATCTATTGATGAATTTACATCTTTTAATGATTTTTTTTATAGAGAATTAAAACCTGATTCAAGGGTAGTAGATAGAAGAAGAGGGGTACTTACAAGTCCTGCTGACGGAAAGGTATTTGTAATTGAAAATGTATCTAAAGATACAGAATTTTTTGTAAAGGGCGAAAAATTTTATTTAGAAGATTTTTTAAAAAATAAATCTCTTGCTAAAAAATATAAAAATGGAATGATGTTTATTATAAGATTAGCACCAGTTGATTATCATAGATTTCATTTTCCAGCTTCTGGTATGATATCTAAGACAAAACTTATAAAAGGTGCTTATTACTCTGTTTCAACTCATGCTATTAGAAAAAAATTTAGAATTTTTTGTGAAAATAAAAGAACACTTTCTACACTTTTTACAGATTCATTTAAAGATATTTGTATATTAGAGATAGGTGCCACAATGGTAGGTGGAATAAAACAAACTTATATTCCTTATACTCATGTAAAAAAAGGAGATGAAAAGGGATACTTCTACTTTGGAGGTTCAACTGTAATCTTACTTTTAGAAAAACAATCATTTAGAATAGATAAAGATATATTAGAAAATAGTAGAAATGGAATTGAAACAAAGATATCTATGGGTGAAAGATTAGGAGTTTCTTGGAGATTTAGGGAGGAAGAGGATTGAAAAGAAAACCCTGTTATTTTAGAAAATGGGATATATTAATATATACAGTCATTTTTTCTATATTTTTAATGCTTTTTTTACATGTACAAAACCTTAAAATTATAAAAGGAAACAAGGCTGAAATATATGTAGATAATCAATTAAAATATGTGTTTAATTTACAAGAAGAGAAAAAAGAGTTTTTTGTTGATACAAATTTAGGTGGAGTAAATGTATTAATTGAAAATATGAAAATTAGAGTTACAACTTCTAATTCTCCATTGAAAATTTGTGTAAAACAAGGTTGGATTTCAAATATAGGGGATACTATTGTAGGAATTCCTGATAGACTGCTTATAAAAATTGTAGGTACTCCTACAGAAAATGATATTGATGCTACTATCAGGTAACAAAGGAGAAAATATGACTAATAGAAAAGAAAAAAAACTTTTTTTAAATATTTTTATAGTTGGATTAATACTTTTGATTATCCAAACTATTTTACAAAGAAATAATGAATTTTTAGACATATTAAATGCTCTTAACATATATTTAAAACCATTTATTTATGGAATTTTTATAGCTATGCTTTTTAATCCAGCTGTAGAAATAATAGAAAAGAAATTTAAATTTTCAAGAATGGTTTCTATGTGGGTTGCATTTTTTATATTTCTTTTGATTTTTATAGGGATAATGCTGTGGTTTATACCTAATTTAATTCATAGTTTTGAAGATATGCTTAGAATGTTTCCAACATTTCAAGAAAAATTTATGTATTATTTAGGAGAGGGATTTGATTTCTTAAGAGAAAGAGATTTACTTGTAATGGATGGAACTGATATACAAAAAGCCATAGAGGATTTTATTGTATCAAATATTCAAAATATAAAAAATCTTTTATTTTCAATAAGTATAAATGTTGTTTATTGGGTTGTAGAAATTTTTATATTTTTCTTAGGATTATTTTTAGCCATTTATTTTATATTATATAAGAATTATTTTATAAAATTTTTTAAGAATTTAGTATTTTTATTTTATGATAAAGAGAAGTCTGAAGAAGCTTTAAAGTTTTTAATAGAAGCAAAAGATATATTTTTAAATTATATGTTAGGAAGAATACTTATATCTACTATTGTAGGAATAGTAGCTTATGTTGTTATGCTTTTTGGAAAAGTTCCTTATGCACTTATTATTTCTGTAATGATAGGTGTAGGAAATATGATTCCTTATTTTGGTTCTATTGTAGCTGGAATTATAGCTTTTTTACTTGTAGTTTTGATAGAACCATTTAAAGTTTTATATATATTCTTGGCTATGGGAATTGCTCAAACAGTAGATGGATATGTTGTAGGACCTCTTATATTAAGTAAAAGTGTTGGACTTGGCTCGTTTTGGGTAATTGCTTCTGTAATTATCATGGGAAATATAATGGGAACAACAGGAATGTTTTTAGGAGTTCCTATATTTGCTGTTTTAAAATTAATATACACTAGATTATTACAGAAAAAAGAAAAAAATATAGAATTAAAAGCTATTGAAGAAAAAGAAAATAATAATTTTGAGGAGTTTTAATGGATAAATTAGAAAAAAAATATACTATAGTGGCTTCAACTACTATGGGATTAGAAAGTATTGTAAGAGATGAATGTGTTGAGCTTGGGTTTGAAAGTGTACAAGCTTTTAATGGAAAAGTTGAATTTTTAGGTACTTTAAGAGATATAGCTGTTGCTAATATTCATTTAAGATGTGCAGATAGAGTATTTATAAAAATGGGAGAGTTTAAAGCCTTTTCTTTTGAAGAACTTTTCCAAAATGTCAAAAAACTTAATTGGAGTGAGTTTGTAGAAAAAGATGGTAACTTTATTATAAGTTGGGTAAGTGCTGTTAAATGTAAACTTTTCTCAAAGTCTGATATCCAAAGTATATCAGAAAAAGCAATAATTGAAAATTTAAAAAAAATCTATAAAATTGAAAGATTTTCTAAAACTGGAGCAAAATTTGCTGTAAAAATTCAAGGGAATAAAGATATATTTAGCATTATGTTAGATACAAGTGGAATTGGACTTCATAAAAGAGGATATAGAAATTTAATAAATGAAGCACCATTAAAAGAAACTTTAGCAGCAGCTCTTGTAAAATTAACAAGATGGACTGGAGGAGAAAAACCTTTTATTGACCCAATGTGTGGTACAGGAACTATTCCTATTGAGGCAGCTATGATAGCCCGTAATATTGCTCCAGGAGTCAATAGAAACTTTGCTTCTGAAGATTGGAAAATATTTCCAAAAGATTTATGGATAGATGTAAGAGATGAGGCTTTCTCTCAAGAAGATTATGATAAAGAAGTTAGAGTTTATGGTTCAGATATAGATGGAGAAGCAATAAAAGTTGCCCTTGAAAACGCCACAAAAGCTGGAGTAGAAGAAGATATATTATTTGAAAATAAAAACTTTTTAGAGTTAGAAACTCCAGCAGAAAAAGGTTATTTAGTATCAAATCCACCTTATGGAGAAAGACTTTTAGATGATGAAAAAGTTGAAAGATTATATAGATTATTAGGAGATGTTTTGTTAAAAAGATTCCCCAAATGGTCTTATTATATAATAACTTCTTATAAAGATTTTGAAAAGGCATTTGGCAAAAAATCTACTAAGAATAGAAAATTATTTAATGGTGGAATTGAATGTCATTATTATCAATATTATGGAGAAAAATAGGAGTTGATATGAATAAAAAGAAATTTGTTGATTATTCTTTAGAAATTATACTACAAGTTTTAAAGAAATTAAATTTAGAATTACAAGATGCTCAAAATAAAAAAGATGATGAAAAAATAAACTTCTTAATAACTGAAGCTATTCCTAAATATGAAAAATTATATTTAGCTTTTAAAGATGAAGAAATTTCTAAGAGAACTCCAGAAGAATTAGAAGGAATATTAAAAATAGTAGAGGATATATTGGAAAAAAATAATTTTTCAAAAGAATTTATAGACGAGTGTCAAAGTAAAAGAGAAGAATATAAAGGTAATTCTGGAGCAGAAGTTGTAAAAAGATTATTTGAATACTCTATTAAAAATTTAAAAAAATCTAAAGATAAAATTTATGAGAAATTAAATCCTATTTTAAAAAATGAAGAAAAATTAGAAGCTGATTTAAAAGAAGCTATCCAATATGATGAAGAGATGAGAATTTCAGCAGAGATAGTTGATTTAAGAGAGAAAAAAAGAGAACTTGTTGGAAAGTTAGAAGTTTTAAATCAAAAAATATCTGAAATAGAAGATGATATTCAAAAAGAATGGAAGTACAAAATATATGGAACTGTTACCCAAAAAGAACTTGAACAATATATAAATTACAAAAATTAGGAGGAAAATATGTTAAATAAATTTTTTATACTATTAGGAGTACTTACATTAGCACTACTTGCTACTAGATTAGTAGGAAATATGAAAATAAAAAAATTAAAAAATACGGAGGTTAAATTAATGGAAGTTAAAGATTTAAGAGCAAAAATTATTACTAATAAAGGAAGTATCAATATTAAATTAATGCCAGAAGTTGCTCCTTTCACAGTTCTTAACTTTGTTCATTTATCAAGAATAGGATATTACAACAACTTAAAATTCCACAGAGTAATCGAAGAGTTTATGATTCAAGGTGGAGACCCAGAAGGAAATGGAACAGGTGGACCTGGATACCAATTCCATGATGAGTTCAAAAAAGAAGTGGTATTTGATAGACCAGGATTACTTGCAATGGCTAACGCTGGATCAAGTACAAATGGGTCTCAATTCTTTATTACACATGTTGAGACTCCATGGTTAAACTATAAACACACTATCTTTGGAGAAGTTGTTTCACCTAACGACCAAGATATAGTTAATAGAATTGCTCAAGAAGATGTAATAAAAACTATTGAAATTACAGGAGATGTAAAAGCTCTTTATGCTGATGAAAAATCAAGAGAAGTTGTTGCTCAAATAAATGAAATTTTAATGTCTCAATCTAAATTTAAAAATTTAAAATATGAAATAGAAATGTAATAAAAAATAATTTAATAAAAAGAGAGTGTTGTAATTTTTTCTTATAAAATACAACAATCTCTTTTTTATTTAAAAATTTATAAAATAATATTAATATTTTTTAGTTTTTTACATAGAAATTATTTTATTAAGGGTCTCTAAAGCTTTTATAGCAATTTTTGTATCTTCACTATTATGAGCTCCTCCAACTCCTATACCCCCTACAACAGTTCCATTTATTTTAATAGGGATACCACCTTCCATAACACTGAAATTATCATCTAAATATCTTATATCTTCAGGTATCTTTCCCTCTTTTATTCCATTTAGTATTTCAATAGTTGTTCTTTTTTGAGAGGCAGCTGTATAAGCCTTTTTATAACTTGCAGAAATTGTATGAACTCCAGCATCTTCACTTCTTAACATTCCTAATTTTTGTCCTGATTTATCAACAATGGTTATAGTCACATTAAAATTTTTAGACTTAGCCTCTTCAAAGGCACTTGTTAACATAGCAAGAACTTGCTCTCCAGTAAGAACTTCTTGAGTTTTTATTTTTTTATTTTCTTTGATGATATTTTTTTTCATAGTTCCTCCTAATAAAAATTATCTACTTGCATAAAAAATAAAAAGGCCATTACAGTAGAATTTGTAATAGCCACTTTTTTCATTCTATTTAAATTTTTTAGAGAAATATCTAGTATGTAATAACTCATGAGCTTTACGACTTAATGGATAATCTAAATAATCCTCATATAATTTTTTAACAGATTCATTTTCATGAGATCTTCTTATAGGAAGAGATTTATCTATATTATTTAATCCCTCGGCTCTTTTCTTTAATACTTCTAATTTCTTTAATGCTTTTGGCTGTCCTCCACCACCAACACATCCACCTTTACATGCCATTATTTCAATAGCGTGGAAGAACTCTTCACCAGCTCTTATTTTGTCAAGCATTTTTCCAGTTTCTTCAAGCCCATGAGAAATTCCAATTCTAAGTTCAATATGTCCTACTTTTATTTCGGCAATTCTGAATCCTTCCCAACCTCTTAACTCATGGAATTCAATATCGTCTAATCTTTCACCAGTAATAGATTCTACAGTAGTTCTTGTAGCAGCTTCAATAACTCCACCAGTTCTTCCAAAGATTATTCCAGCTCCAGAGTATTCTCCTAATGGATTATCAAATTCTTCATCTTCAAGAGATTTTAAATCTATATTTAATTGTTTAAATAGTTTTATAAGTTCTCTAGTAGTAATAACTAAATCTGTATCATAGTTATCTCCTCTTGAAAATTCTTCTCTAGAAGCTTCATATTTTTTAGCAAGACATGGCATAATGGCAACAACAGAAACATGTTCTCTAGTGACACCCATATTTTTTGCCCAAATATCTTTTGCAACAGTAGAGAATATTTCCATTGGTGATTTTACAGTTGAAGGAACATCTAACATATCTGGATAGTTTTGTTCAAAGAATTTAATCCATGCTGGACAACAAGAAGTCAATATAGGAAGTTTTACATTAGGGTCTCCCTCATAATATTTTTCTAATCTTTCTTGGAATTCTTTAGCTTCTTCCATTATAGTTAAGTCAGCAGCCCAACTTGTATCAAATACATAGTCAATTCCAATGGCTTTTAAAGCAGCTACTAATTTTTTCTCAACATTTTCTCCAGCTTCATACCCGAAAGCTTCTCCAATAGCTACTCTTACAGCTGGGGCTATTTGAGCTACTACTATTTTGTTAGGAGTTGCAATATCTCTTAATAATTGAGTTGTGTGGTCTCCTTCAAATATAGCTCCTACAGGACAAGCTATAACACATTGACCACAGTGAGTACATTTATCGTTATCTATAGTATGTTTTTGTTTTATACTTCCAGAAATACATCCTACAGGACATGCTCTAGCACAAGCAGTACATCCTATACATTTATCAGTAATTTTAAATTGTAATAGTTGAATACATTGACCAGCTGGGCAATTTTTATTTTCAACATGTTCTTCAAATTCATGATAAAATTTTTCTAATGATTCTATTACAAGATTTCTTTTTCTTCCTAAAGTGTCTTTAATAGTTCCACAAAGTTGTCTTAATAAGAATAAATCTCTTGTGTTTCCTTTTCCCTTAGAGATTCTATCTAAAGTTCTCCAAGAACGTTCCATTTCTTTTTCAACCTTTGAATATTCTAAGAATCCTCTTCTTTGTTTATTAGCTAAAAGATATTCTAAATAGAATTTTGAGAAAGAAACCATACAATCTTCTTCAGATAAAATTATAATATTTCTTGTAGAACCATCTTCAAATAAACCTAAATCAATAGGTTTATCTAAGTATTCTTCTAAAACTAAATTTCTAAATGGAAGTCCAAATTGAGCAGCTTTAAATTTTTTATGCCCAGTTATTCCTCCAGCCATTTCTATTAATTCAGAAAGTGTTGTTGTTTCTAAAATTTCATATACTCCTGGTTTTACTACCATTCCTGAAATAGCTACAACATTTTTACCTTGGCTTAAAGCATTCTTTAATTCTGGTCCTGCTATGTTAGAAAATATAGATCCTATTGATGAGAAGTTAATTAATTCTTTCCCATGACTTTGTTCAATCATCTGTCCTCCTAAAAATCTAAAAAATCATAATATTTAACTTACTATTTATTTTATATATATCCATTATAATATTTAGATATTTCTTTAGAAAAGAAATATAAGATTATGGATAATTTTTTATTATCGTTTTAATATTATACATAAAAAAATATATTTTTGCAACAAGAAAAAATAATTTTGTAAAGAGTAACTTAATTTTTTTTATAAATACTATTCATTTTTGAGCATTTTTTTTAATTATTAAAGCATATTACTTGTTATTTTTATTATAAAATTGTAAAATATAAGTATATCTTAAATAAGGAGAAATAAATGAAGAAAGAAATTTTTATTAATAAATTATGTGAAAGAGCAAAAATTAAAGGGATAGAGGAATATGAAGTATTTTTTCTTTCTAATCTTAGTTTAGGTGTAAAAGTTTATGAAGAAAAAATAGAAAATTTAACAAATAACCAAAATCAAGGAGTATCTTTTAGATGTAAAGTCAATGGAAAAATGGGTTATTCTTATTCAGAATCTTTAAATGAAGAGGATATAGACTTTCTTATTGATGAAGCAGTCTCTAATGGAAATTGCATAGAGAGTGATGATGAACAATTTATATATGGGGAAAAACATCAATATAAAAGTTTGAATACTTATTCAAAAAAACTAGACAATTTAGAAACAAAGGACATTGAGAAATTTTTAATTACAATGGAGCAATATGCTAAAAGTTTAGATTTAAGAATAGAAAAAGTTTCTTATTGCTATTTTGGACTTGGTAGTGGTGAGGTAATAATAAAAAATTCTAAAGGTCTAAATTTAAGTAATCAAGGAAATGTTGCTTATACTTTTATCTCTGTTATAGCGAAAGAAAATGATGTGATAAAAACTGATTCAGAATTTATGGTATCAAGAGATTTTTCAGAATTTGATTATAAAAAAATAGCAGAAGGAGCTGTAAAAAAAGTTTTAGCTAAATTGGATATAAAGAAAACTAATATTGTCACAGAAAAAGTTATTATAGAAAACTTAGCCTTTTCATCATTATTAGGTGCTATGTCTAATATTTTTTCAGCTGATGCTGTACAAAAAGGAATATCTTTATTAAAAGATAAATTAAACCAAAAAGTTGCTTCATCTAAGTTTACTTTAGTTGATGACCCACATTTAGAAAATGGTTTTGGTTCAGCTGCTTTTGATTCAGAGGGAGTTCCAACTGAATATACAGAAATTATAAAAGAGGGAGTTTTAAATACTTATCTTTATAATTTAAAAACTGCCAATAAAGATAAGGTAAAATCTACGGGACATGCTAGTAAAGGTGGTTATAAAGGAACTATTGGAATTTCTACATATAATTTATATGTAAAAAATGGTGAAAAAACTTTTGAAGAATTAGTAAAAGAGATTGAAGAGGGAATCTTAATAACAGATTTTGCTGGACTTCATTCAGGTCTTAATAGTATATCTGGAGATTTTTCTTTAGCAGGTGAAGGATTTTTAATTAAAAATGGAAAAATTCAAAATGCTCTTAATCAAATTACTGTAGCTGGAAACTTTTTCCAATTATTAAAAGATATAGAAGAGATTGGAAATGACTTAAGATTTTCTTTATCAGATATAGGTTCTCCGTCTATAATAGTAAAAGGTTTAAAAATTGCTATAGATTAAAGATGTAATTAAAAAATATAATTGCTTATAAAAATAATTTCATAAAGTTAATAATAAATAAAATTTTCGGAAATTAAAAATATTTTTGTAATTTATGAAATGAGCTGAACGCTAAAAAATGACACTGTTTGAGCGTAGCGAGTTTGTCATTTTTAGTGAAGCGAGTAAAATAAATAGAAAATATTTTTATAGAGATAAATTTTATTTTTATAACAACTATAAAGAATATACAAAAAAAGATGTTACAAATTAATTATGTAACATCTTTTTTTACTTGGTATTATTAATTATGAATTAAAAACAGCACTGTCATTAATTTTTCCTTTTACAGTTTGGAATTTTTCTAAAAGAGCTTTTGGAGTAAGTTTTTGTTTTTCTTCTCCACTTACATTTAATATTATTTCTCCTTCATGAAGCATTATTATTCTATCTCCATAAGTTATAGCATCTTCTAAGTTATGAGTTATCATTAAAGTTGTTATTTGATTTTTTCTAACTATTTCGTTAGTTTTATCTAGTATTATTTTAGAAGTTTTTGGGTCAAGGGCTGCTGTATGTTCATCTAATAAAAGTAATTTTGGCTTGTTTAAAGTTACCATTAGTAATGCTAGACATTGCCTTTGTCCTCCTGATAACATTCCAACTTCTGTATCCATTTGTTTTTCTATTCCTAAACCTAATTCACTTAAAAGTTGTTCATAGTAAGCTTTTCTTTTTTGATTTAATCCAAATGAGAAATTGAATTTTTTACCTTTGTTGTCTGCCATTGAAAGATTTTCAAATACTGTCATTGAAGGAGCAGTTCCCATTGAAGGGTCTTGGTAAACTTTAGAAATATATGTATTTTTAACATGTAATTCATCTCTTGTTATATCTTTGTCATCAAGAGAAACTGTACCAGCATCAGGTTCTATACTTCCCATTATTAAATTTAAAAGAGTAGATTTTCCAGCTCCATTACTTCCTATAACTGTTATAAATTCTCCTTTGTTTATATCAAGATTTAAACCTTTGAATACTTTTTTTTCTGTTCCTAATTCTGTTAAAAATGTTTTTTCTATTGACCTTAAACTAAGCATGTTTCTTCACTCCTTTTCTATCTTTCAATAATCCATTATTTTTTATTGCTAATATTCCTACAACTATTATTGCTGTAATAAGTTTCAAATCACTTGCATTAAATCCTATTTTTAAAGCTACTGTTATAATCATTCTGTATAATATTGTTCCTACGATAACTATTGTTGTCATTGAGAAAGTTCTTTTATTTCTTATAATACTTTCTCCAATTATTATTGAAGCAAGTCCTGTAACAATTGTTCCTGTTCCCATTCCTACATCTGCAAATCCTTGATATTGAGCATATAGCCCACCAGATAAAGATACAATTGCATTTGATAAGATAAGTCCATAAATTTTTAATTTATTTTTATCAACTCCTAAAGTAACTACTAAATTTTCATTATCTCCTAGAGCTCTTAATACAAATCCAAATTTCGTTTTTAATAAAAAATCTAAAAATATTTTACAAATTCCAACTGCTATAATGATTATTATTAAACTATTCATTTCACCAGAGAAAAGATGTTTAACAGTAAATAGTGATAAGTTTGACCTTCCCATTATTTTTATATTTATACTGTAAAGTCCTGTCATAACTATTATTCCAGCCAAAAGTCCAGCAATTTTAAATTTTACACTTATAAATCCTGTAATAAATCCAGCTATACAACCACCTAATATAGCTAAAAGTAAAGCGATTAATGGGTCAACACCTTTTACTAAACAACTAGCCACAATAGCGGCACCCATAGGAAAACTTCCATCAACAGTCATATCTGGAAAATCTAGTATCCTAAATGTTATGTAAACTCCCATTACCATAATGGCAAATATTAGACTCTGTTCAATAGTTCCTATAAGCATCTCAATCCTCTCCGTTCTTTAAATCTAGTTTTATTTTATGTACTAATAATATCATTATTTTTTTTAATTTTCTAGATAACAATTAAATTTATTATTTGTTCCTTTTTAAAAAAAGATAAATTATCTAATTTTAATTTTTATCTAGATTAAGGGTAAATACTTCTTTTTGTAATTTGTTCGCTTCTCTCTTCAAAATTATAATAAAAAAATTTAGTAAAATAGGTTGTTACAAATTTTATTAAACTTTTACTTATATAAAAGATGTAACAACCTTATATTTTATTATAATCTATCTATTAATTCTTGTGGAATATTTACATTTAATTTTTTAGCAATCTCTTGATTAATCATTAATTTTGTTTCTTTTGGTCCTTGAATAGGCATATTTTCTATTTTTTCACCTTTTAATATTTCAATAGCCATAAGGCCTGTTTGATATCCTAATGATTTAAAATCAATAGATTCTGTAGCAAGTCCACCAGCATTAAATTGTACATCATCTGAAGTTATCATTGGTATATTTTTATTTTTTGCTTTTTCGGAGATTAAACTAATTGATGAAGTAACTGTATTATCACTTGGAGTATATAATAAATCTACATTTTCTAATAAAATATCTAATGCTTGCCCTACTTCATTTACATTTGTAACACCTTTTTCAACTATCTCTAATCCATTAGCATCAGTTATACTTCTAAATTTTTGTAAAAAAACTCTTGAGTTTTCTTCACTAGTATTGTATAAAAATCCTATTTTTTTAGCATTAGGTAATAATAATTTTATTAATTCAACTTGTTTTTCTAATGGAGGCATATCAGTTGTTCCTGATATATTTTTTCCTGTAAGTCCAACAGCTTTAGGGTCAGTAACTGCTGTTATTAAAATAGGAATATCCTTTGAAGAATTATACATTGCTTGAGCTGATGGGGTAGAAACAGCCAAGACTAAATCTTTTTTACTTTGTGTAAATGATTGAGCAATTGTTTGAGCTGTTCCAAAATCACCTTGAGCATTTTGAAATTCAAAATTTACTTTTGATTCATCAAAACCATTATCTTTTAGGGCTTCTACAAATCCAGTTACAGCTGAATCAAGAGCAGCATGTTCTACTATCTGTGTAATTCCAATTTCTATTTTTTCTTCTTTTTTTCCACAACCAAAACTCAACAATATCAAACTTCCTATAAATAAATTTCTAACTATTTTTTTTAAACACATATTCATTTCCTCCCCTTATTATTTATTTTATAACTTATAATATCACTATTGATAAAAAAAATAAAGTGAACAATTTATTTTATTTTATATTCGTATTTAAAAATATAAATATAATTATTAAGTTATTTTAAAAATATTAATATTAAAAAAATTGTTCGTATTATACATTCAAATATTATAGATTTGTAAAATTTATGTGATTTTTAATATTTAAACAATATTATTTCAACAAAAATTCAAACAATGATACAAAAAATAAAAAAGAGTTGTTGAAACTTTTTTGTTATAAAATAAAATTTATTTCTATAAAATATTTTTAACTGAGAAAATTTTATTTATTATAACAATTTTTAAAATTCAACAACTCTATTATAATTAAAATAATTTTATTTATTTTCTACTAATGCTCTAAGAGCTAATGTATAACTATTAAATCCAAAACCAGATATTTGACCTATACATCCTTCAGAAGTTACAGATTTTTTTCTAAACTCATCTCTTGCATGAATATTACTTATATGAACTTCTACAGTAGGAATGTCTACACTTTTTAAGGCATCAAGAATGGCTATACTATAGTGAGTATAGGCTGCTGGATTTATTATAATTCCATTATAAATTCCATAGGCTTTTTGGATAAATTCTACAATTTCTCCCTCGTAATTACTTTGTTTAAAGTCAACTTGACAATTAAGAAGAGAGGCTTCTTTTTCAATTTTCTTTATAAGGTCCTCATAAGTTTTATCTCCGTATATATTTTTTTCTCTAATACCCAACATATTTATATTAGGTCCATTTATTACAAGAATTTTCATATATCCTCCTTATTTAAAGTTTATTATTATTTTTTTAATTATATCTCTAGATATAACTGTGTTGTGCCATATTTCTTCAGAGGCTACCCCTTGAGCAACTAACATATACATACCATTTAAAGAGTTTTTATTATTTTCTCTAGCGAATTTTAAAAATTTTGTTTCCAATGGATTGTAAATTAAATCTACAGAGTTTTCAAAATTTTTAGAAGTATTTTTTGTAATAGGCGAAACATCTACATTAGGATACATTCCAACAGGAGTACAATTTACAATAATATATCCTTTGTAATTTCCTTTTTCTAAAGTATCAAAATCTATAAAATTTATATTTTTTCTATCTTTTATAAGAGAATTTAACTGAGTTTTAGCCTTTTGAATATTTCTGACAACTATTGTTATAGATTTTACATTTTTATCTAAGAAATATTTTATAACTGCTCTAGCTCCACCACCAGCACCTAAAATAAAAGTATCTTGTTCCTGTATAAAAATATTATTTTCTTCTAGCATTCTTTTAAATCCAAAATAATCTGTGTTATAACCAAATAATTTATTATCTTTTACAAATATTGTATTTATAGCTCCTATCTCTTGAGCTTCTTTTGAAACTTCTACAAATTTCATGGATTTTAATTTATATGGAATAGTTATATTTACACCTAAATAATTATATATATCTTTTTTTAAAAATTCTTCCAACTGATTTTCTTTTAATTCAATAAGAGAATAATCATATTGAAGATTTAAATTTTTTAAAATTTCTTTGTGAAGTTGAGGAGAAAGGCTATGTCCTAATTTTTCTCCAATCAATCCTAATTTTTTTTTCATAAAACTCCTTTATCAATTAGAAAGAATCATATCTAAAATTATCCAAGCAGTAATTCCTTCTATAACAGGAACCACTCTTGGAACTATACAAGGGTCGTGTCTGCCATGAATTTCTAAAATTTCATTTTCTTTTGTTGTTATATTTATTGTATTTTGTGGCAAAGATATAGAGGGAGTTGGCTTTATGGCAACTCTAAAAATTATAGGCATACCAGTTGTAAGTCCTCCTAATATTCCCCCATTATTATTTGTTTTAGTTTTAACTTTTTGATTTTTATCAAAATAAAATTCATCATTAGCTTCATTTCCATAAAGTTTTGAAATATTGAAACCCTCTCCAAATTCAATGGCCTTTATACTTGGAATTGAGAAAATTCCATGAGAAATTTTACTTTCTACTGAATCGAAAAAAGGAGAACCAAGACCAACAGGAATATTATTTACAATACATTCAACAATTCCACCAATAGAATTTTTTTCCTCTTTAGCTTTTAAAATTTCATCTTTCATAAGAGAAATTTTATTATCATCAATTACAGGGAAATCTTTTTCCAAAAGTTTTTCTAAAAACTCTCTATCTTCACCTAATGGATTAAACTTTTTATCTTCAATATCCTTTATACTTAAAATATGAGCTCCTATATATATTCCATAATTTTTTAGTATAAGTTTTGAAATTGCACCTACAAAAACTAATGGAGCTGTAATTCTTCCAGAAAAACTCCCTCCACCTCTATAATCATTAAATCCTTTATATTTTATATTTCCTGGATAATCTCCATGTGATGGACGCATTAGACTTTTTAAAATGCTATAATCTTTTGATTGAGTATCATTATTTTCTATTCTTACACAAAGGGGAGTACCAGTAGTTCTGTCATTAAAATAACCACTTTCTATAATAAAATTATCTTTTTCTTTCCTTTGAGTGGAAAATTTATTTTTTCCAGGGGCTCTTCTTTCTAATTCTTTATTTATAAAATTAAAATCTAATTGAATACCAGCAGGAAGCCCATCTATAATACAACCTATAGATTTTCCATGAGATTCTCCATAAATTGTAACTTTAATTTTTTCTCCAAAACAATTGCTCATACTTTCTCCTAATTATAAGTTTAAATTGTATAAAAATCTTAAGAATATTTTTTACTATTCTAAATTGTAATTATCTTAAATATAGTATTATTATACAGTATAAAATCAAAAAATAGAATTATTTTTTAATTGCTAGATAAGAGTGAAATTTTATATAATAACAAAAAGATAAAAGAATTTTAAAAGTAAAAAACTTTTAAACTGATAATTAGTCTAAAAGATATAAATTTAATATTATAATTAATGATTTTAATAAATATATAATAAAATATTTAGGGGAGGAAAAATGATATTAGGAGCAATAGAAGCTGGTGGAACAAAATTTGTTTGTGGAATTGGAAATGAAAATGGGGAAATTTTAGAAAGAGCAAGTTTTCCTACTGAAACACCTGAAATTACTTTAGGAAAGGTAGTGGAATTTTTTAAAGGAAAAAATATAGAAAGATTAGGTATAGGTTCTTTTGGACCAATTGATGTTAATCCAAATTCTAAAACTTATGGATACATTACTAAAACTCCAAAATTAGCTTGGACTGATTGTGATGTATTGGGATATTTAAAAAAATATTTAGATGTGCCAATGTATTTTGATACAGATGTAAATGGTGCAGCCTTGGGAGAGGCAACTTGGGGGGCAGCTCAAGGTTTAGAAAATTGTCTTTATTTAACTATTGGAACAGGAATTGGTGGAGGAGCTTTAGTTTCTGGAAAATTAGTTCACGGAATGTTGCATCCAGAGATGGGACATATAATGGTTAAAAGACATGAAAAAGATAATTATCAAGGAAAATGTCCTTTCCATAAAGATTGTTTAGAGGGAATGGCAGCTGGACCAGCTATAGAAGAGAGATGGGGGAAAAAAGCTTACGATTTACCTGTTGACCACGAAGCTTGGGATATGGAAGCCTATTATATTGCCCAAGGTGTTGTAAATTTCATATTAATATTATCACCAGAAAAAATAATTTTAGGTGGTGGAGTAATGAAACAACAACAATTATTCCCAAAAATTAGAGAAAAAGTAGTAGAAATGTTAAAAGGTTATGTACAAACTAAAGAGATATTGGAAAATATTGACGACTATATAGTTTATCCAAAACTTGGAGATAATGCTGGACTTTTAGGAGCTATGGCCTTAACATTACAAAAATAAATTTGTGATAAAATTAAAAAAATATAAAATTCTTTATAAAAAAGGGTATTGAAATTTTCAATACCCTCTTTAATATTATAAAATAAATTTTTATACAAACATATACCATTTTTCTTTATCGATTATTCTATCAATACTTCCACAAGCAGAAATAGGAGTATATAATCCTGTTACTCCACCAGTAGAAAAACTACTTATTTCTAGAGTAAATTCAATTCCCTCTCCCTCAATATGAATTCTATGAGAGTTAGTTGAAACTTCTGGGTCAGATATTATTTTAGAATAAGTTTTATCAAAACCAATTCCAGCTAAAGCAACAGTAGCGTGGACATTTACATTTCTAGGGTAAAGTTTACAAGCTTCTCTAGTAGTTCCCTCATAAACAATAGTTCTTTCTACATCAGTTCTATTTAAACTTTTAGGATTTTTAATAGTTTCAATAGTAACTTTATTTACTATTGAGTGAGCATCAAAAAGTCCGTCCATTCCTAAAATAGCTCCATGTGGGAAATATACATGTCTATTATATTTTTTACATAATTCTTTTACTTTTTCTGTAAATTCTTCATCAGAGAAAGCAGTTACAGATAAAGTTAATAAATCAGAATATTTTAAAATATTTTCTATATTTTCTTTTAGTACATCAGCAGTAGCAGCTTCTACTATTAAATCAGTTTCTTTGTATAAATCTTCATTATATTCTTTTATAAGAATTTCTTTATACTCTTCATTAGGAGTAAAGAAAGGGTCTTGTATGAAACTTAATTTATGATTTTCTTTTCTATTTATATGTTTTCCTATAGTTTGTCCGATTTTTCCAAAACCTATAATACCTATTTTAGACATTTTCATCACCTTTTTGAATAATAATATTTTTTTAAAAAAATTTAAGAATATTTTTATTTAATTTTATTATATCAATTTTTGGAAAAATGTCAATAGGATTAAAACATTTTACTTTTAGAAATATATTCTTCTAATTTTTCCAATCTTTTTTTACCTTTTTCTCCAGCAAGTTTATTTATTAAACTAATAAGAATTTCCATAGTTAGACTAATACCTACAACAGAATTTGCAAAACTTAATGAATTGATATTATGAGTTAAAACATAGTTTGCTCCTTCTGTAACAGGTGAAATTAATTGATTGGTAATAACAACTATTGGGCATTTACATTCTTTTGCTATTTTAGTTATTTGTAAAGCATTTTGAGAATATCTTGGTAGAGAAAAAAGTACCAATAAATCCTTTTCGTTCATATCAATGGCTAAATCTTCAAAGCCGATATTGTTAAATTGAATTACTCCAGGAATTATATGAGATAAAATAGTTGAAAAATAATTTGCGAAACCATAAGTGTTACGGAAACCAGCCACATAAACTTTATTGGAATTGACTATTTTTTTTGCTACTTCAATATAATTATTTGGAGTATTTCTGTTATAATCATTTAAAAGATTGTACTGTATATTTTGATAAACCAATTCAGGAATTTTTTCTAATTCAATAGAATCTGTAACTTTTATTTTTTCAAAAGGAAGATTAGGATTTATTTTTGTAGAAGTTTTTTCTAACATTTCTACTGTTAATCTTTTTTTAAATTCTCCATATCCTAAAAATCCTAAAGATTTTGCCATTCTTATAACAGAAGTATCTCCTAAATTTAATTCTTTTGCAATTTCGCTAGATGTCATATAACAAGCTCTGTCTATATTTTGAAGTATAAACTCTAAAACTTTTTTTTCATTTTTAGTAAGTTTAGCTCCTTTTATTCTTTCTTCAATTGTCATAAATTTACTCCTTTGTATTTATATTATATTTATTATAGCATAAATATATTTTTTCTAAAACTGTTGACAAAAGAATAAAATGAAGTATAATTATACTAAGAATATTTTTATTTATTTTATTTTATTTTTTGAATTATTTTATTTGAAAAAGGAGAAAAATATATGGTAAACTTAGAAGAAATAAAAAAGGCTAAAGAAAGAATTGAGAAATATACTATAAAAACTCCAGTTATAAGAATGGAAAATTTAGATGAAATAGTAGGATGTAAAGTATATATAAAGGCTGAGTGTATGCAAAAAACTAACTCTTTTAAAATAAGAGGAGCTTTAAACAAAATGCTTACTATGTCTGAAGAAGAATTAAAATGTGGAGTTGTAGCTGCTTCTTCTGGAAATCATGGAAAAGGAGTGGCTTTTGTAGCTCAATTATTGGGAATAAAGGCAACTATAGTAGTGCCAGATAATGCTCCATCAATAAAAGTTAATGGAATAAAATCTTATGGAGCTGAAGTTGTTCAATGTCCTTATGATGAAAGACATAATGTTGCAAATAAATTAAGCAAGGAACAAGGATATTCGATAGTTCATCCTTATGACGATTATAATATTATAGCAGGACAAGGAACAATTGGATTAGAGATTTTAGAACAACTTCCAGATGTAGATTATGTAGTGGTTCCAATTGGTGGTGGAGGACTTATTGGAGGAATAGCTACTGCTATAAAAGAAAGTAATCCAAATGTTAAAGTTATAGGTATTGAGCCTGAATGTATGTGTAGATATACAAAAAGTTTTGCTAAGGGAGAACCAGTTTTATTACCATCAACTCACTCTATAGCTGATGCTATATTAACTCTTACACCAGGTAAGAAAAATTATCCAATTGTCAAAAAATATGTTGATAATATAGTAACAGTAGAGGAAGATAAAATTGCTCAAGGAACTATTCAATTACTTACTAAGGGAAAAGTTTTGGCAGAATTTTCATCAGCCATTGGAATAGCTGCAGGTTTACTAGGAAAACTTCCTGTTAATAAAGATTCTAAAGTTTGTTTTGTAATTTCTGGCGGAAATATAGATATAGATACTGTTTTAAATCAAATGTAAAAATATTATGACTATAGAAAATATTATAGCTAAGGAGGGAAAATATGACTAGTGCAATGTTAACAGATTTTTTAAAGAGTTTAGGACTTCTTGGAGCTTTTTTACTTTTAGGTGTATTTATAAGAGCTAATGTAAAAATTTTCCAAAAAACATTTATACCTGCAGGGGTAATAGGTGGATTTTTACTTTTAATATTAGGACCTCAATGTATAAATATTTTACCTGTTCCAGGTGAATGGTTTAAAATTTATTCTTTACTTCCAGGAGTATTAATAGTACCAGTAGTTGCTGCAGTTCCTTTAGGATTAAATATAGGAAGTGGAAAAAGTACAGATTCTGATGTTTTAAAAAATGTAATTCCATTAATAGGAATAGGTGTTGGAGTTTCTATGCTTCAATTTGCTGTAGGATATGGAACTCATGTATTATTTTCTGGTCAAGATTTATATGATGTATTTGGAATAGAATTAGCAATAGGATTTGTTGGAGGACATGGAGCAGCAGGAACATTAGGTAATATTCTTTCTGAATTAAATTTACCATATTGGCAAACTTCACAAGGTGTGGGAATAACAACAGCTACATTTGGAATTGTTGGAGGAATATTAATAGGAATAGGATTAATAAACTGGGCAGCTCGTCATGGACATACAGCTTTATTAAAGAAACCAGCTGATATTCCAGAGCCTCTTCGTATTGGATATCAAAAAGATATGGCAAAACAAAATTCAATAGGACGTGAAACAACATTATCATCTTCAATAGATACCGTGGCTTTTCATGCTGCTATAATATTTTTAGATTGTGGGTTAGCATATATGGTTTTATCATTTATGAAAAAAACTAAAATACCAGTATTAAGTAGTATTTCAGTATGGGCTTACGCGATGATATTAATGTTTATTATTTGGGGAATAATAAGAAAATTAAATTTAAATTATTTAATAGATGATAAAGTAAAAAGTAAAATTTCAGGTTCTTTTACAGAGTATGCTGTAATAGCTGCAATAGCAAGTTTACCTATAAAAGCAGTAGCTGCTTATATAGTTCCAATTCTTGTTATGGTAATTGTTGGTTATATAGTAACAACAGGTATTTTATTTATATTCTGTAAAAAATATTTAAAAGGATATTGGTTTGAACAAATGATTGGTACTTTTGGAATGAGTACAGGAGTATTTTTAACAGGAGTATTATTACTTCGTGTATGTGACCCTAACTTAGAAAGTCCAGCACTAGCTAACTATTCATTATCTTATACAGTAACAAGTATAATTTATTTTGCTATGCTAAACTTATTTATTATGTTACCAATGTCTTCTGGAGCAGGAGTAACAGCATTAGTTGCTACAGGTATAGGAGTTGTAATTCTTTTACTTACTGTTGTAAGTAGTAAAATTCTATTTGGAAAAGAATTTAAAGGAAATTAAGAGAGGAGAAAAAAATGACAATTATAGACTCAGCAAAAGAAATTCAAGAATACTTACAAAATGTAAGAAGAAAATTACATGAGAATCCAGACATATCTAATGAAGAAGAAAGAACAGCAGCTATTATAATAGAAGAATTAAAAAAACTAAAAAATTTTAAAATTCACCAGAATATTGGTGGATATGGAATAATAGCAGATTTAGAAGGGGAAAATCCAGGTAAAACGATAGCTCTTAGGGCTGATATGGATGCTTTGCAAATAGAAGAAGAAACAGGACTTTCTTTTGAATCTAAAAATAAAGGAATTATGCATGCTTGTGGTCATGATAATCACATGACAATGGTTTTAGGAGCGGCTTATCTTTTATCTAAAAGAAGAGAGGAACTTTCTGGTAAAGTAAGATTTATATTTCAACCTGCAGAAGAGTTACCTCCAAATGGTGGGGCAAAAAGGATGATAAAAGAAGGAGTTTTGGAAGGAGTAGATGCAATATTTGGAATGCATGTATGGCCTGACCTACCTTTAGGAAAAATTGGAATAAAAGAGGGACCGTTAATGGCTGCGTCAGACCGTTTTTGGATTAAAATAAAAGGAAAATCAAGTCATGCAGCGAAACCTAATGAGGGAATAGATGCTCTGGTAGCAGGGGCTCAGTTTGTAACAGCTGTTCAAACTATTGTAAGTAGAAATGCTGACCCTATGAAATCAATTGTAATAACTCTTGGAAAAATGCAATCTGGAACAAGATATAATATAGTTCCTGGAGAATGTACTTTAGAAGGGACTTGTAGGACATTTTCTTCTGAATTAAGTGAATTAACTAAAAAAAGAATGAATGAAATTCTTAATGGAATATGTCTACTTTCAGGATGTACAGGAGAAATAAGATATGAAAAAGGAAATATGGCTGTTATAAACAAAAAGGAAATGACAGAATATATGTCAGATAAAATAAAAGAACTTTATGGGGAAGAAGCTCTAGTAGAAGTAGAACCAGCTATGACAGCTGAAGATTTTTCTTTTTATTTAAATGAAATTCCAGGAGCTTTTGTTTGGATAGGAACAACAGGAGAGGGTGAAAAAGTATGGCCTTTACATAATAGTCATTACAGTCCAAACGAAGGAGTGTTATGGAGAGGAGCAGCTTTATTTGCAAAATTAGCTTTGGATTTTAATAGAAGATAATAAAAGAAAGAGAGTTATTATTTTTGATAACTCTCTTTTTAATTGGATGAAATATTATTTAAAATTAAAACTACACCTTCGAATAAGAGGGTGTAGTTTATTTTTAATATTTTGTGTTATTAAAGTTATGCAATTTTTTTAATTCTTCCAAGTCCTATACTTTTTCTTTTTCCAAGACTTATACTATCAGGAAGATTTACATTAGTTACAAATTCTCCGTAAAAACAATTTATTTGAGTATCTTTTTGGATAAGAGGTTCAGAATTAAATTCCCCCTCTACAATTATTTGTTTATCAGCCCAAATACCACACATTTTGAAAAATTCAATTATATTATTCGCAAGTTGTCTTTCTAAGGAAAGTTCTCCATTTAAAAATCTCATATAATTTTCACTATTAAGAGCAAACCATAAAGAATCAAATTTATATCTATATATTGGTCTATCAGCAATTTCTAAATTACTGAAAGAAACTTTTGTTTCTGGAATTACAGAAATTTTTTCCCCACCAATTTCCAATTCGTTAATATTTTGACAATGTTCTAACAATAAATCTGCTCCTTTTTCTACTCCTAAAATAGATAATTCTCCATTAATAACTCTATATTGAATGATAGATGATTTGTAATTAAAAGATAATTCATCTTTATGGTTATGAAATTCAATAATATCACTAAAATGATGAGCCATAAATCCTCTTAATTTCTCTGCATCTCTTCCTTTAAATTTTTTGTTAGATTTAAAAAAAATTTCTACTATTTTCATTTATTTTGTTTCTCCTTATTACTATATTTTCCCTTTAAATAAATATATCTCAAAAAATGATTTTTGTCAATAGAATTCGTTTAAAAAAAATACAAAAAATATCAATAAAAAACATAATAAAATAAAAATAAACAATGAAAATAAACAAAAAACTTAAAATAAAATAACAGTAAAAATAATTTTACAAAAATTAAAAAAAAATTAAATTTTGTAAAAAATGTCAAATAGAGTATAATAAAAGAAAAAGGGAGAGGTGGGAAAAATGAGAAAAATATTAATAGCATCACTTGGGGTAGGAAATGAAAAAAGAGAATACAGGGAAGCTTCTTATGGAATAAATGGAAATATTTATACAGAAAAATATATTGCTTTAGCATTAGATAAAGAGTTTAAAATGGATAAAATTTTTTATATAGGAACTTTAGGTTCTATGTGGGAAAATGTTTATGAAGATTATTGTAAAGAAAATTCTTTAGGAATTAATTTAGAGTATAAAGAAGAAATTGAAACTAAAATGCTTGAATTTTTGGATATGCCTTTGAATAAGAAAAGAATATTTTCAAATTTAATCTAAAGAAATATTTTATTTTTTAATAAATTATAATAGCTTCTTTATAACATCAGGAGATAATTATAATTTGTAGTTTTGTTGTAAACTTTAAGCCTTTAGAATTTGGAAATAAAATAAAAAAATATTGTATGGATAAAGATATAGAATATTTTTTATTAAATAATGGAATAGATAAAAGATAATTAAAATATATAACTATATCAAATTTTATTACTAAAGACAAAGAGATAGAAGAAGAGAAAAATTATTCAATAAGATTTTCTTCTATTGACTCTAAAACTACTTTAGAGATTTTAAAAATATTTTTCTATAAAAGATTGACTAATGAAACATTAAAAATATCAAATACAACATTTTTAGTGTCTAATATATATCATAATAATAGGTATTCAAAGCAATTAAATTTAGAAAGTTTTTTAGAAGCTCCTTTAAAAGATGAGATAACTATAAAATTTTTAACTCCTACATTTTATAAAGTAGGAAGCATTTTTATAGGAACAGATGATGCACGATATTTTTTTAAAAATATTTTAACTAAATTTAAAAGAAGTTCTATAGGAAATCAATTTAAAATAGAGAATTTAGATTTTTCTAAAATAATAATAAAAGAAAAGAATATAAAAAAAATATATATAAATACTTTCAAAGTAGAAGCAATACAAGGGGAGATTACATATAAATTTTTAGATGAGGAAAATATAAATTTAAAAGAAATATTTAATTTCTTAGGATATTTTTCAGAATTTTCAGGAGCTGGGTATGGTTGTAACAAGGGATATGGGCAAGTAATAACAAATATTTAAAAAATTATATATCTATAAATATTCAATAATTAATTTTTTAATAAAAATATTATAAAAAATTTTAGAGGTAACAATTCGTTACCTCTATTTTTTTAATTATTATTTTTTACCACCATTTTTTCTTTTTAAAGAATAAAATACTTCCAGCAAAAATAATAAATATAATAATAAGAATTATAAAATAACCATATTTCCAAGTAAGTTCAGGCATAAATTGAAAATTCATTCCATAAACTCCTGCTAAAAAACTAAGAGGAATAAAGATTGTAGAAATCATTGCAAGAACTTTCATAACTTCATTCATATTGTTACTCAAAGTAGAATGATAAAGTTGAATTAAATCATTTTCTCTATTAAATAGAAAATCAATACTTTCATTTATAATGATAATATGGTCTTGTAAGTCAATAAGGTATATACTTATATCATTTTGAATAAAATCTCTTACTTTGACATCAGAAAATTTTGAAACGAGCTCTCTTAAAGGAAATATAGATTTTTTAACTTTTAATAACTCTTTTTTCTGTATTAAAATATCTTCAAAAGCTTCTTTAGTAGGATTAGTACTAATTTGTATTTCTAAATTTTGTATTTTTTCTTCCAAATCCTCTATTATTAAAAAATAATTATCAACAATTCTATCAATAAGAGCATATAGAAGATAATCCTCGTCTTTACTAGAAAGAACGCCAATATTATTTTCTATTCTTAATTTTATATTATCAAAAATATTGTTAGGTTTTTCTTGAAACGAAAGTAGCAAATTTTTAAATAAAATAAAGGAAACTTGTTCATATTCGTATTTATTAAGTGCTTTATTATGAGTTATCATTTTTAAAGTTATAAAAATAAAATTTTCTCTAACTTCTAATTTTGGTCTTTGGGAATTATTTAATAAATCTTCTAGTATTAAAGAATCTATTTTAAACTTTTCCCCAATCTTTTTTATTAAATCAATATTATGGATGCCATCTATATCTATCCAAGTTTTAAAATTTTCCTTTAAATTTGCAGAAAAATTATCTTTATATAAAAAATGAGTTTTATTAAAAGATTTATTATTATAAGAGTATTGTGTGATTGGTATTTCAGTATTTTTATCTATAGAACCAGTATAAATTAAACTACCAGGTTGAAGACCGACTTTTTTATTCATATAACCCTCCAAAAAATTAATTGTATATATAATTATATCATAAATTTCGTTGAAGTAAATATAGATAATAGTTTTTTGTCCTTATATTTTATATAAATTAATAACTATAAAAAATAATAATTAATTAAATAATTTTTTATAAAAAAAGGCCTATAAAATTATAAAAATATTATATTTTTGTTTAAATAAGATTATAAAAAAAAGTTTATTTTTCAAAAAAATCAATGTATAATAATATTAAATAAATAAGTTTGAGGAGTATAAATTATGAATAAAAAAGAGACACTTAATTTTTTAAAAAAATTAGCAGAAGGAATATCAGTTACTTTTGGTCCTGATTGTGAAACTGTTATTCATGATTTGAGATCCAAAGATGAAGTAATAGTTGCTATTTATAATGGACATGTAACAGGAAGAAATGTGGGAGATAAATTAAATCTTTTAGGAGTATATGAACTAGAAGAAATGGAAAATGGAAAAGATTTTTATAACTGTCTTTGCAAAACAAATGATGGAAGACTTATAAAATCAACAACTGTTCATTTTAAATCAAATGAATTTCATTATGCTTTTGGAATAAATTTTGATTACACTAAATTTTTTGATGTAAGTAAAGTATTATCTGCTTTTATGAAAACAGGAGTAGATGTGACAAAAGTTGTAAATGAAAATCCAAATGAAAAAATGTTTGAGGAAATTTATAAAGAAGCAATAAAATATTTTTCAAAAGACCCAAAAACTATGAATAAAAAAGAAAAATTAGATTTTATCATTTATATAAAAGACCATGGAGGTTTCTCTTTAAAGAAAAGTGTTGTAAACTTAGCTAAAAATATGGAAGTTACAAGATTTACAATATATAATTATCTGAAAGAATTAGGAATAAATCCAAAAGATTGTAAATAGAATGAAATTTTAAATCATAATTAATAATTATTTTGAAAAAATAATGCAAATATGATATAATATAAGTATAAAATAATAAGGAGGATAAAGATGGAAAGTTTAGTATTAAAAAATGGTAAAATTCTTTTGGAAGATAGAGTTATTGATGGAAGTCTTTTAGTAGTTGATGGAATAATAAAAAAAATAGTAGAAGATAAATATAAGGAAGAATTAATAGGAGATAAAGTAGTTGATTTAGATAAAAAATTAGTTATTCCAGGATTTGTAGATGTACATATTCATGGATGTGATGGAGCAGATACAATGGATTTATCTGTAGAATCTCTTAAAAAAATGTCTAAATTTGTTGCAACAAAAGGAGTTACAAATTTTTTACCTACAACACTTACAAGTCCTAAAGACGAATTGAAAGAAGCTTTAAGATGTATAGGAGAACTACAAAATAAAGATATTGATGGAGCAAATATTTTTGGGGCACATATGGAAGGACCTTATTTTGATGTTGCCTTCAAAGGAGCTCAAGATGATAGATTTATGTTAAAGGCTACCATTGAAGAATTACAAGAATATTTAGATGTTAAAGAAGGGGTTTTAAAATTAATGTCACTTTCAGCAAGTGATGATTCATATTTAGAACCAATTAAATTTTTAAGAAAAAATGGTGTAATTTCTTCTATAGGACATTCAAATGGAGATTATGATAATGTAGTAAAAGCTGTAAAAGCTGGTCTTTCTCATTCAACTCATACATTTAATGGTATGAAGGGATTTACTCATAGAGAGTTAGGAATAGCTGGTGGAGTATTAGTAACTGATGAAATAAACGCAGAAGTTATATTTGATGGAATACATGTTCATCCAAAAGCTGTAGATTTACTTATAAGAGCAAAAGGAACAGATAAAGTTGTATTAATAACTGATGCTATGTCAGCTACAGGACTTAAAGATGGAGATTACAAACTTGGAAAATTAGATGTATATGTAAAAGATAGTCAAGCAAGATTAAAAAGTAATAATGCTTTAGCAGGAAGTGTTCTTACAATGGATAAAGCATTTAAAAATGTATTATCTTTAGGATATACAATATTTGATGCTGTAAAAATGTCAAGTACAAATGCTTGTAAAGAATTTGGAATAAATGCTGGAAAAATCGAAATCGGAAAAAGAGGAGATTTTGCAATATTAGATTCTGATAAAAATGTAGTTATGACAATTGTTGGTGGAAAAATAAAATTTCAAATTTAAAATAGAAATGTAGAGATAAAAGTTATGTTATATTCAATAAAAAATATGACATAGCTTTTATTTTATATAAAAAAGTTAAAAAAACTCTTAAAAAATAAATAGAAATATGTTAAAATCTAGATATAAAGTGGAATAAAATAAAATTGGGGGAAGAATTGAAAAATTTAAGTATAAAAGTCAAAGAAAATGATGAATTAATGAAATTTTTGATAGAAAATTTACCTGGAAAAAATAGAAATAATATAAAATCTTTATTGAAAAATGGACAAATTTTAGTAAATGGAGTGAGAACTTCTCAGTTTAACCACTTATTGAAAGATGGAGATGAAGTCATAATATCGGCTTCAAGAATGACTGAGAATCATTTACAAGGAATAAAAATAATTTTTGAAGATGAAGATATCATAGTTATAGAAAAGCCTGAAGGAATGTTATCTATTGCTACAGATAAAGAAAGAGAAAGAACAGCTTATAATATAGTTAAAGAATATATAAAATCAAAAAATCCACAAGAAAAATTATTTATTGTTCATAGATTAGATAAAGGAACTTCAGGGGTAATGATATTTGCAAAAACTGAAGGGATGCAACAAGTACTTCAAACTAACTGGCAAAATTTTGTAAAAGAAAGAAAATATGTGGCAGTTGTAGAGGGAAAAGTTGAAAAAGATAGAGATACAATAATATCTTATTTAAAAGAAAATAATGCAATGGTAACTTTCTCGAGTCCTGTGGAAATAGAAGGTTCTAAAAAAGCAATAACACATTATGAAGTTTTAAAAAGAAGTAGAGCTTATTCATTAGTAGAAGCTAATATAGAAACTGGTAGAAAAAATCAAATTAGAGTGCATATGCAGGGATTAGGACATAGTATTATAGGGGATAAGAAGTATGGAGCTAAAACAAATCCTCTTAGAAGATTAGGATTACATGCTAGAACTATCGTATTTAAACATCCTAGAACAAATAAAATACTTTCTTTTGAAACAAAAATACCAGTAAGATTTTCAGCAATGTTCAAAATAAAATAAGGAGTAGAAAATGATAGGGATTAGTAGTTGCCTTTGTGGAATAAATTGTAAATATAGTGGAAAAAATAACTTAAATCCAATATTTTTAGAAATATTAAATAAAGGGGAAGCTATTCCAATATGTCCAGAGCAATTAGGAGGACTTCCAACTCCAAGAATTCCAGCTGAGATTCAAAAAGATAAAAAAGGAAAAATTAAAGTAATTACGAAAAATAACACAGATGTAACTAAAGAATATTTTTTAGGAGCAGAGAGAGCTTTAAAGATTTTAAAAGCTTTAGAAATAGATACAGTAATTTTAAAAAGTAAAAGCCCTTCATGTGGATATGGAAAAATCTATGATGGGACTTTTTCTAAAAATTTAATAGAGGGAAATGGGATTACTGTTGATTTACTTTTAAAAAATAATATAAAAGTTATAAATGATGAGGATTACATAAAAAATAAGTAGGAAATAGAGGTGGGCTATGATATCAAAGGAGATTAAAGAATTTGGCGAAGAAATGAGACTATTTCATTCAGCAATAAATCACAGGCTTTATTATAGCTTAGGTTGTCACTTAAAAACAGAAAATGGGAAAAAAGGGGTAGAGTTTAAAGTATGGGCTCCAAATGCAAAAGATGTAAAGGTTGTAGGAACTTTTAATAAATGGGATGGTTCTAAACATAGAATGTTTTATAATGGTTATCATGGAGTATGGAGTATATTTATTCCTGAGATAAAAGAGGGGGATATATATAAATATGAGATTACTTCAAAAGATGGAAAAACATTTTTAAAATCAGACCCTTTTGCTTTTTATTCAGAACTTAGGCCTGGCACAGCTTCTATAGTAAAAGATATTTTTAAACCATTTAATTGGGAAGATAAAGAATGGTTAGATAAAAGAGAAAAATGGAATCCATTTGAAGGACCTATGAATATATATGAAGTCCATTTAGGTTCATGGAAAAGAAAACTAGAATCAGAAATAGTAAAAATTGATAAACCAGATTTAGAAAAAAGTCAGGAAGAATTAAAGGCTGAAAGTGGATTTTTAGATTACAAAGAAATTTGTGATAAACTTTTACCATATGTACTAGAAATGGGATATACTCATGTGGAAATTATGCCACTATCAGAACATCCTTTAGATGCTTCATGGGGCTATCAAGCAATAGGTTATTATTCATTAACAAGTAGATATGGAGACCCTGAAGGATTTAAATATTTTGTAAATGAATTTCATAAGGCTGGAATTGGTGTTATTCTTGACTGGGTTCCAGGGCATTTTTGTAAAGATTCACATGGACTATATAAATTTGACGGAACTCCTCTTTATGAATATCCAGATGAATATAGGGCAGAAAATAAAGGTTGGGGAACAGCCAATTTTAATTTAGGAAGTCCAGAAGTAAGAAGTTTTTTAATATCAAATGCAGTATTTTTATTTGATATTTATCATATAGATGGAATTAGAGCCGATGCAGTATCTAATATTATATATTTAGAATATGGTCATCCTGAAGTTAGAGGATTAAAAAATAAATATGGTGGTACAGAAGATTTAGAATCCATTGAATTTTTAAGACTATTAAATGGTACTATATTTACAGAATTTAAAAATCCTCTTATGATAGCAGAAGAAGCTACAGCTTGGCCATTAGTAACAAGGCCACCTTATGTAGGAGGACTTGGATTTAATTATAAATGGAATATGGGTTGGATGAATGATATGCTGAAATATATGGAGATGGACCCTATATATAGACAATATCATCATAATTTAGTTACATTTTCTCTGATGTATTGTTTCTCAGAAAATTATATACTTTCTATCTCTCATGATGAAGTTGTACATGGAAAAAAATCTGTTCTTGATAAGATGTTTGGAAAATATGAAGATAAATTTGCAAGTCTTAGAATGTTTTTAGGATATATGTATGGACATCCTGGAAAAAAATTAAATTTTATGGGAACAGAGATTGGGCAATTTATGGAATGGAGATTTTATGAAGAGTTAGAGTGGAAGATGTTAAAATATCCAATGCATGATAGTATAAAAACTTATGTAAAAGACTTAAATCATCTTTATAAGAGAGAAAAAGCTTTATGGGAACAAGATACAACTTATGATGGATTTAAGTGGATAGACCATAGTAACTATCAAGAAAGTATAATATCTTTTGTAAGAAAAAGTAAAGATGAAAAGGATTTTTTACTATTTGTATGTAATTTTACTCCAGTTCCACATTTTGATTATTTAGTTGGAAGTGAAGTATTAGTTGACTATGAGGAAATATTTAATAGTGATAGAGACATTTATGCAGGAACAAATATTTTAAATGGTAATGATATAAAGGTAATGGAAAAAAATATAAATGGTATCCCTTATGCAATAAAATTAAATATTCCACCATTATCAACAATTATATTAAAACCAAAATTTAGAGAGAAAGAACTATTAAAAAAAATAGATAAAGAAAAATTAAGAAAAAAAGATATAAATTTAAACAAATAAAATAGGAGGGTGTGGAAAATTATGAAAAAAGAAATGATAGCTATGATATTAGCAGGAGGTCAAGGTAGTAGACTAAAACTTCTTACTAAAAATATTGCAAAGCCTGCAGTTCCATTTGGAGGAAAATATAGAATCATAGATTTCCCTTTAAGTAACTGTACAAACTCAGGGATTGATACTGTTGGGATTCTGGTTCAATATAAACCAAAAGCTTTAAATAATTATATTGGTATTGGGGCATCATGGGATTTAAACAGAAACTTTGGTGGAGTTAGTATATTACCACCATATATGCAAGAAGATGGTGGATGGTGGTATAAAGGTACTGCTAACTCAATTTATCAAAATATTGATTTTATAGACGATTATGACCCTGAATATGTTTTAATCCTTTCAGGAGATCATATTTATAAAATGGATTATAACAAAATGTTAGAGTATCACAAATCAAGAAATGCAGATGCTACAATAGCAGTTTTAAATGTTACTCTAGAAGAAGCAAGTAGATTTGGAATTATGAACGTTAAAAATGAAGATGAGATTTATGAATTTGAAGAAAAACCAGCTCATCCAAAAAGTACATTAGCTTCTATGGGAATTTATATTTTCAATTGGAAAGTATTGAAAAAAGCTTTAATAGAAGACGAAGCAAATGAGAACTCATCTAATGACTTTGGAAAAGACATTATACCAAAATTATTAGGAGAAAATAAAAAACTTATAGCTTATCCATTTGAAGGATACTGGAAAGATGTTGGAACAGTAGAAAGCTTATGGGAAGCAAATATGGACTTATTAGGAGAAGAACCTAAATTTGATATCTTTGATAAAAATTGGAGAATTTTCTCAAAATCTACAAATAAACCAAGTCAAGTTATAGGACATAATGCAGTTATTGCTAACTCACTTGTTACAGAAGGTTGTGTAATTAAAGGAACAGTAGAAAATTCTATATTATTCCAAGGAGTAGTAGTAGAAGAAGGAGCATTAGTAAAAGATTCTGTTATTATGTGTGACTCTGTAATTAAAAAAGATTCAGTAGTTGAAAGAGCTATTTGTGGAAGACATGTAGTAGTAGAAGATTGTAAAAAAGTTATTGGTGGAAAAGAAATTGCTTTAATTGAAGAAGATAGAATAGTATCAGAAGATGTAAAATAATTTAGGGGAGTGTGAAGAGGAATGTTAAATAATTGTTTTGGAATATTAAGTGCTACAGAAAGTAGAGATAACTTAAGAAGATTAACAGCTCATAGAGCAGTAGCTTCTATACCTATTGGTGGAAAATATAGAATAGTAGATTTTGGTTTATCTAATATGGTTAATGCTGGGATAAAATTAGTAGGAATTTTAACTCAAACAGATAGTAGATCACTAAGAGACCATATTGGAAGTGGAGGAGCTTGGGATTTAAATAGAAGAAGTAAAGGGCTTTATATGTTTCATGATAAAAGAAGTCAAGCTGTAAGCTATGATTTACAAATTCTAAGAGATAATAAAGAATTTTTGAATAAAGTAAAAGAGGAATATGTTGTATTTGCATCTACTTATTTAATTGCCAATGTAGATATAGAAGATGCTGTTAGAAAACATCAAGAGTCTGGAGCAGTTGTAACAGTAGTCTATAAACATGTTGAAGATGCTGATAAAAAATATTTAGATTGTGGATTATTACAAATAAGTCCTACAGGAGAAGTTTTTGGTGTAGAAAAAAATAATGGAAAAGAACAAATAGCTAATGTATCTATGGAAATATTCATTATGAAAAAAGAATATTTAGAATCATTAATAGATAAAGTAGCTTATGCTGACTATGCTAGAACATTAAAATCAGTTATTTATGAAAATTTAGGAAAAATTTCTGTAAGAGGATATGAACATAAAGGATATTTAGGATGCGTAAACTCTCTTCTTACTTATTATAAAACAAATATGGATATGTTAGATAAAGAGATAACTAAAGATTTATTCTTTAAAGAAGAAAGAGCAATTTATTCTAAATCTAAAGATTCTGTTCCTACAAAATATTATAAAGAATCAAAAGTTAGTAATTCATTAATTTCTAATGGTTGTGTAATAAAAGGAAGTATAAAAGATAGTGTTATTGCTAGGTCAGTTACTATTGAAGAGGGAGCAGAAGTTGAAAACTGTATAATTCTTCAAAATTGTACGATAAAAAGTGGATGTAAAATTAAAAATGTTATAATGGATAAAAATGTTGTATTAGCTGAAGGAACTGAACTTAGAGGAAGTACAATTTATCCATTAATAATAGAAAAAGAAGCTTCTAAATAACTCTACTATACGGAGGTGTAAAATGAAAGTTTTATTCGCTGCTTCTGAGGCTGCTCCTTTTCTAAAAACAGGAGGATTGGCAGATGTTGCTTATGCTTTACCAAAAGCATTAAAAAAATTAAATATTGATGTGAGAGTTATTATTCCAAAATATGGAAAAATAGCTGAAGAATTTAAAGAAAAAATGGAAAAAATAGCAGAGTTTAAAGTTCCAGTAGGATGGAGAAATCAATATTGTGGACTTGAAACTTTAGAGTATGATGGAGTTACTTTTTATTTTTTAGATAATGAATATTATTTTAAAAGACCAGAACCATATGGACATTATGATGATGGAGAAATATTTACATTCTTTTCTAGAGCAATATTAGAAACTCTAAAATATTTAAATGATTTTAAACCTGATGTTATTCATTGTAATGACTGGCATACAGGAGTACTTCCATTATTTTTAAAAACACATTATAGTTATGATATTAGATATCAAGGAATAAAAACAATATATACAATTCATAATTTAAAATATCAAGGAGTATTTTCAAAAACAGTTTTAGGAGAATTATTAGGTTTAGATGATTCATTCTTTAGAGAAAATGCAATAAAATTCTATGATGGCATCTCATTTATGAAAGCTGGAATAATGTATTCTGATATAGTTAACACAGTAAGTAAATCTTATGCTGAAGAAATAAGAACTCCATATTTTGGAGAAAACTTAGATGGATTATTAAATGGAATAAGTTATAAATTATATGGAATTGTAAATGGTATTGACTATGATGAGCATAACCCTTTAACAGATAAAAATATATATAAGCAATATGATAAAGAAAATCTAGATTTGAAAGTTGTGAATAAATTGGAATTACAAAAAGATTTAGGTTTACCTGTTAAAGAAGATGTTCCTATGATAGGTTTAGTATCAAGATTAGTGTCTCAAAAAGGGCTTGATTTAATAAAAAGAGTAATGGATGAAATTTTAAGTCTTGATGTCCAATTTGTAGTTATTGGTACTGGTGATAAAGCATATGAAGACATGTTTAGATACTATACTTATAAATATAAAAATAAAATGGTAGGATTTATAGGATTTGATAATAGACTAGCTAAAAGAGTCTATGCAGGAGCTGATTTATTCTTAATGCCTTCACAATTTGAACCTTGTGGAATAGGACAATTAATAGCATTAAGATATGGAACTTTACCAATAGTAAGAGAAACAGGTGGATTAAAAGATACAGTTACACCATATAATCAGTATGATGGAACAGGTAATGGATTCTCATTTACAAATTATAATGCTCATGATATGCTTCATGTGATAGAAGGAGCTGTAGAACTTTATAAAGATAAAAAAGTATGGAGAAAATTACAAGTAAATGCTATGAGTTCTGATATTAGTTGGAAAGAATCAGCTGAAGAATATAAAAAATTATATGAAAAATTGATGTAATTTTGGACATTTTTTATAAAAAATAAGATTAAAAAAATTTTTTATTGAAATTTTTTTGCCAAATGTATATAATTTACATAGGCAGGAAATTAATAACTAAATAAAATAAAAACCCCTGTCAAAGGATGGGGGTTTTTTTTATGAAAAAATAAATATAACATAATATAAATAGGAGGGTAGAATGATACTTAATAAAACAAAAGAAGATATCAAAAGAGATTATCTTAAGAGACTTACTTTTACCTTTGCAGAAGATATAGAAACAGCTTCGTTAAGACATAAATATTATGCGTTAGGTAAACTAATAAAAGACTATTTAACAGAAAAATGGGCTGAAACAAACAAAGTTTATAGAGAAAATAAAGTTAAACAAACTTATTATTTTTCAATGGAATTTTTAATAGGGAGATTATTAGAAACAAATTTAATTAACTTAGGAATAAGAGATGTTTGTGAAGAAGCATTAAAAGAATTAGGAATTGATTTCAATGAAATAGTTTCTTTTGAAGAAGATGCTGGATTAGGAAATGGAGGATTAGGAAGATTAGCAGCTTGTTTTATAGATTCAATGGCTTCTTTATCATTACCAGCTCATGGAAATGGAATTCGTTTTAAACATGGATTGTTTAAACAAAAAATTGAAAATGGATATCAAGTTGAACAATTAGATGAATGGTTAAAGAAAGATTTCGTTTGGGAAATCAAAAGAGCAGATAAAGGTGTAGATGTATATTTTGGTGGAAATGTATATCTAAAAGAAGAAAATGGAAGAATGGTTCCTGTATATGAAAATCCAGAAATTATTCGTGCTACTCCATATGATGTACCAGTTCCAGGATATCAAACAGTTAATGTAAATACTTTAAGATTATGGAATGCTGAATTACCAGATAAACCAATAAACTTATCAACTTTACAAAGAGGTGAATATTTAAGATATTTAGAACAAAGATACTCTGCTGAAGAAATATCACAAGTATTATATCCTGATGACAGAAGTTTAGAAGGAAAAAGATTAAGACTTAAACAAGAATATTTCTTTACAAGTGCTGGTATTCAAAGTATTTTAAGAACTTTCTTAAAATTAGGAGAACCAATAACAGAATTACATAATTATGTAGCAATTCACATTAATGATACTCATCCAGCTGTAGCAGTAGCTGAACTTATGAGATTATTAATAGATGACCATGGATTAGATTGGGATGTAGCTTGGAGAATTACTGTAAAAACTTTAGCTTATACAAACCATACAATAATGGCAGAAGCTTTAGAAAAATGGGATGTAAATGTATTTAAAAAATTACTTCCAAGAATTTATATGATTATAGAAGAAATAAATAGAAGATTCTGTAATGAGGTAGCAAATAGATTCTACAATGATTGGAGTAAAGTAAATGCTATGTCAATTATTCAAAATAATAATATAAAAATGGCAAATCTTGCTATTGTAGGTTCTCACTCTATAAATGGAGTTGCTTGGTTACATACAGAAATTTTAAAAAATAGAGAATTAAAAGATTTTTATGAAATGTATCCAGAGAGATTTAATAATAAAACAAATGGAATTACTCATAGAAGATGGCTTGTAAAAGCTAACCGTCCATTAACAGACTTATTTATTGAGCTATATGGTGGTTCAGAAGCTTGGATAAAAGATACAAGTTCTATGAAAAAATTGTTAGAATACAAAGATGATAAGAAAATTTTACAAAGACTTGCTGATATAAAAGCAAATAGAAAATTAGAACTTGCTAAGTTTGTAGAAAAGGAATATGGAATTAAAATAAATCCAAAATCTATATATGATGTTCAAGTAAAAAGATTACATGCTTATAAAAGACAACTTTTAAATTTATTCCACATTATGTATTTATATAATGAATTAAAAGAAAATCCTAATTTAGATATAGTTCCAAGAACATTCTTCTTTGGAGCTAAAGCAGCACCTGGATATTCATTGGCTAAACAAATTATAAAACTTATAAATACAGTAGCTAATAAAATTAATAATGATCCAGAAATTAAGGATAAAATAAAGGTTGTATTCTTAGAAAACTATGGAGTAAGTTTGGCTGAAAAAGTAATACCAGCTGGAGATGTTAGTGAACAAATTTCTACAGCTTCTAAAGAGGCTTCAGGAACAGGAAATATGAAATTTATGATGAATGGGGCTATCACTATAGCTACACTTGATGGAGCTAATGTTGAAATTGACCAAGCTGTAGGAAGAGATAATATAGTTGTGTTTGGATTAACTTCTCAAGAAGTAATGTATTATAATGCTCATGGTGGTTATAATATGAGAGATATATTTGACCATGACCCTAGATTACAAAAAATTGTTCGTCAAATAGCTGATGGATATTATGGAGTACCAGCAACAGAATTTTCAATGATAGCTGATGATTTATTCAATAAAAATGATGAATTCTTTGTTTTTAAAGATTTTGATGCTTATGTAAAAGCTCAAGAAAAAATAGATAAATTATATAGAGACCAAGAAAGATGGCAAAAAATGAGTTTAGTAAATATAGCTCATTCAGGAATTTTTTCTTCAGATAATACAATAAAAAAATATGCAGATGAAATCTGGAATATAAAACCTTGTGTAGTTGAAAAAGAAGATTAAATTATAAAAAATATTTTATAAATTTTTAATATATAAAGGATTAGTTTTCAATTTTAAAAACTAATCCTTTTTTAATAAATTTATTTTTAATAAAATATTTTATGAAGCTATAATTCTTTTATAAAAGAAAATACTAGCTAAAAAAGTCATAAAGTCAGCAGCAGGAAGAGAAAGCCAAATTCCAGTTTCTCCTAAAAATTTAGGAAGAATAATAATAGCAATAACAATAAATACAATACTTCTTAAGATAGATAAAATATTAGCAATTTTTTTATCACCTTTAGATTGTAAATAAGCTATATTTATAAAATTTGCTGCTAAAAACATAATAGCTACAGAATATAATATAAGACCTTTGCTAGCAACCTCAATTAGTTCTTTATCATCATTGAATAATCTTACAATAGAACTTCCATATTTAACTATTATAGCCAACATTACACAAGCAGTGATAAATGAATAAAGATGAGCTATTTTAAAAACTTTTTTTACTCTATCATGAAGTTTTATTCCATAGTTAAAACTTGCTATAGGTTGTAAAGCTTGACCAAATCCAGAAAATACCATTCTGAATATATAACAAATATAAGCCACTACTGAAAAGGCAGCAACTCCTAATCCACCAAGATATTCCATAAAAGTTTTATTAAGTAGAGTATTTGTAACAGCAGCAGCAAACTCAATAGTAAATGATGGGAAACCGATATAGACTATATTGATTAAAAAAACTAATTTTATTTTTTCAAATTTATATTTAATTGTTGTTTTAGAATGGACGAAGTACCAAACTAAAATTAAAAATGAAAGAAGCTGACCTATTCCAGTAGCTAAAGCTCCTCCAAATAATCCCCAACCAAATTTCATAATAAAAACCCAGTCTAAGATAATATTTGTAATAGCTCCAACTATCATAGAAATAAAAGCATAAAGAGGGGCTTTATCATTTCTAACAACAGCATTAAGACTATTTGATAACATTAAAAATATCATGGCTATGACACAGGTGTAAAGATATTCTTTAACCATAGGTAATAATCTCTCATTAGAACCCATAAGTAACATTAAATTGTCATTGAAAATAAAAGTAATTGCCACTAAGACTAAATAGGAAATAATATTCAGTGTTACTAAGTGGGAAAAGCAGGTATTTCTAAATTTAATATTTTTAGGATGTAGAGACATAAGAGTAGCTCCACCCATTCCAAAAAGAAAACTTAAGGCAACACCTAAGTTAATAATAGGATATGCCAAGGTAATGGCAGCCAATCCATCTGCTCCAACTCCTCTTCCTATAAATATTCCATCAACAATAGCATAGAGAGCAGATATAACCATTCCTGTAACAGAAGGAACAGAAAAATTAACAAATAATTTTGATACAGAATCTTCACTAAGATTGATTTTTGAAAACATAATTCTCCTTATAAAATAATAAATTATTAATGTCCGTAAAGAGAAGTATAACACGTTTTTCTTTAAATATCAATGGAAAAATAAAAAAAATTATAAAATAAAATATTGACAAAATATGAATTTAAAATTACAATATTGTATTAAGAAAATTAAAAAAAGGAAGTGATTTATGAAAAAACTAATTATTTTATTAGGAATTATTTTATGCTTGATAGGATGTAGTAATACTAATACAAACGATGATAAACAACAAGAAGTCTCTAAGAATAAAACTGTAGCTGAAAAAACAGGATTTATATTAAATGTTCTTATAGCTTCTGGATTATATAACACTTATGGAATAGAATTTAATGAAGCTATAATAAATACAAAATCTACTACAGATACAAAAGTTAACTCTGAAACTAAAATAAATAATAATGGTGAAATTGTAAATCATACTGTGACAACTTCTAAAACTAAATCAAAAAGTAGAGGAGTAGGAATTGGAGTAGGATTATAAGATAACTGAAAATATTTTTAGAAAAAAATATTAAAATTAAGTCTAAATGGTGATATGTTATTTCTTAAGGAGGTAAATTTATGAAAAAATTAATATTTGGATTATTTTTAATAACTGCAGTATCTTTTGGAGCAAATAATGAATTTTCAGATACAGTTTCTAGTATAGTTTCAACAGCAGTAGAAGGAAGTAAAGAAGTTGCAACAGGAATAAAACAGGGAATAGATCAAGGAATTGAAAAAGGTAAAAAAATGATTGTTACAATAGATAATCCAAAAACTTTTAAAGAGTATGTGGATATAGAAGTAACAGCCATAAAAAATACTAAAAATTCTACTGTAATAACAATTAATTATAAAAATAAAAGTAATAAAATTTTGAGAATAGTAAATTTAGATAAATCAGAAAATCTTTTTGCTGTTGCTAAAAATAAAGATAAAGTATTTTCCAGTAAAAGGATTAGTGATGTGAATTTATTAAAAAATAGTGAAATAGAAGTAGATTATACTTTTGACAATACTAATTTGAAAAAAATAAAAATTTATAATAAAGAATTAAATATAAGATTATAAAATAAAAGAGCTGTTACAGATTTATTATTAATAAATGTAACAGCTCAAATTTTATTAAAAAATTGTGATTTTATTAGATTCTTTAATAATAGTAATTAACTACAGAAGCCATAGTTCCAAAATAAAATATTAAAGAAAGAAATAAAGTAAATAGTAAGATTATTTGAAAAAGAATTCCTAAATTTCTTGCAGTTTTATTAACTCCTCCTAAATCTCTAGCCATTTCAATTCTTAAATTAGGATTATCCTCTGCTTCTTGAATTTGTTTTACAATTCTTTTATATCTTTTAAAAACAAACATAGGAGCTATTCCTGCTAAAATTATTGAAAGAATAAATCCCACACCTCCTACAAATAAATTTGTAAAAAGTTGGAGACTCCAAAGAATAATTCCCTCTATATAACATTTCCTATAAAGCAGATAAATAGGAGTAGAGAAAAAAGCGTACCAAGACCAGTTCCAAGCTATTTTTTCTATACCATTAACATCATATTTATCAAAAGCTTTTTCATACCATTGAAATTTATCAGGAGTACCAATATAAGCTTCTAAGATATCTAAATTTCTATATAATTTTTCTTCCATAAAAATCTCTCCTTTATCCATAAAATCACCCTTATAAAATAATTATATGTTAAATTTGACTGTAAAAAATTATATTTTTTCTAAAAATAAAAAAAATTATGAAAAATCTTGACAAATGATATTAAATATGATATTTTTAATATTAGAGAATTAGCAACCTATATAAACGAGTGCTAATATTATTTAGGAGGAAAAAATGAGAAAACAAACAGAAAATTTCCAAGCAGAAACAAAAGAATTATTAAATCTTATGATACATTCAATATATACAAATAAAGAAATCTTTTTAAGAGAATTAATATCAAATGCAAGTGATGCTATAGATAAATTAAAATTTAAATCTTTAACAGATACAGAACTTTTAAAAGATTCTAAAGATTTTAAAATAGAGATAAAAATTGATAAAGAAAAAAACCAATTAATTATAGAGGATACTGGTATAGGAATGACTTTTGAAGAAGTCAATGAAAATATCGGTACAATAGCAAAATCAGGTTCAAAAGCTTTTATAGAAAAATTTAAGGAAGCAAAAGAAAATGAACAGTTAGATATAATTGGACAATTTGGAGTTGGATTCTATTCAGCATTTATGGTGTCTAGTGATATAACATTATATACAAAATCTCCTTATAGTGATGTAACTATTAAATGGGCATCTAAAGGTGATGGAACTTATGAAATAGAAGAGATAGAAAACTTAGAAGATTTAAAAAGAGGAACTAGAATTATTTTAACTATTAATGAAGAATCAAAAGAATTTTTAGAAGATTATAAAATAAGAACAATAGTTAAAAAACATTCAAATTCTATAAAATATCCAATATATTTTGGTGAAGATAAACTAAATGATGAAACACCTCTATGGAAAAAAGATAAAAAAGATATTACAGAAGAACAATATAATGAATTTTATAAAAATACTTTCTATGACCATGAAGACCCATTATTACATTTACATTTAAAAGTACAAGGGTCATTAGAATATACAGCACTTATTTATATTCCAAAAAGAACTCCTATGGATTTCTATACAAGAGATTATAAAAGAGGGTTACAATTATATACAAAAAATGTATTTATAATGGAAAATGCTGAAAGCCTAATTCCAGAATATTTTAGTTTTATGAAAGGAATAGTTGATACAGATAATCTTTCTTTAAATATTTCAAGAGAGATATTACAACAAGATAATGAACTTATAAAAATTTCTAAAAATATAGAGAAAAAAATAGAAACTGAATTGAAAAAATTAATAAAAGATGATAGAGAAAAATATATAACTTTATGGGAAGCTTTTGGACGCACAATAAAATTTGGTGTACAAGATATGTTTGGAATAAATAAAGAAAAATTACAAGATTTATTAATTTTTAAATCATCTTTTGAAAATAAATATATAACATTAAAAGAATATGTTGAAAGAATGAAAGAAGACCAAAAAGAAATCTATTATGTAACAGGAGAAAATGAAGAGTTCTTAAAAGTTTTACCAAAAGTAAAAGTGTTTAAAGATAAAGGATTTGAAGTATTATACTTAATAGATAGAATAGATGAGTTCACTTTAAAAACTCTTATGAATTATGATGGAAAACAATTTAAATCTATAAACGATTCTGATTTATCTAATTTAGAAGATGAAAAAGAAAAAGAAACAAGAGAAAATTTAGAAAAAGAAAATAAGCCTTTATTAGAAAAAATTAAAAATTTATTAGGTGAAAAAATAGAAGAGGTAAGACTTAATAATAATTTAGGAAGTGGAGCTGTTGGACTTGCTTCAAAAGGTGAAATTTCTCTTGAGATGGAAAAAACATTATCAGAAATTCCAGGAAACGAAAATATAAAGGCTCAAAAAATATTAGAATTTAATCCAGCACATCCATTGTTTGAAAAAATAAAAAATACTACTGATGAAAATCAATTAAAAGATTTATTATATGTATTATATAACCAATCTTTATTAGTAGAAGGATTACAAATAGAAAATCCAGTAGAATTTGCTGAAAAATTAAATAATTTAATAGCTAGATAAAATAATTAGAGGTATTACATTTTGTAATACTTCTTTTTTATAAAAAAATAGATATTGTATTATTTTGGAAAAAAATACCACTATATATAGTTATTTTATAAAAAATATAGAAATATTTAAATTAGCGTATAAGTAAAGAGAAAAGTCGTCAAATATATTTTTTGATTAGATTTCTATATAAAAAAAGAATGATTATTAAAACCGTTGAAAATAAAGGAATAATTGATAAAAAATCACAATATCTAGTGAAAAGACGTTGATAAAAAACACAATATATGCTATTATATTAGAGCAAAAAAGATAAAATAAATTACTATAAAAATTGAACTAAAATAGGATATGGGGGTCAATATGAAAGTTATTAAACGTAATGGAGATGTAGTAGCATTTAATAAAGATAAAATATTTATAGTTTTACAGAAAGTTCATAAGGAGATGCCTTTTAAAAATGAAGCTGTTCTTGTAGAAATGTTAGACCATATATTAAATAAAATTAAACTTATGAATAAAGAAAAAATAGATATTGAAGAAATACAAGATATTGTATTTAAAACATTGTGTGACTTTGGATATTTTTGTCAAGCACAAAAATTTGAAAGATACAGAACAAAAAGAAGTGAAGCGAGACTAAAAGAAACTGATAGTTTATTCCAAAGAATAGAAGGAATATTAGAAAATGGTGATAGAGAAAATTCAAATAAAAATTCTACTTTACCATCAGTTGCTAGAGATTTAATATCAGGAGAGTACTTTAGATTTAATGTAGAGAAATCTATTGGAAAAGAATTGTACGAAGCTCATAGAAAGAAAACTATTCACTGGCATGATTCAGATGTAGAAAAAGAGTTAACAAACTGTTGTTTAATTAATGTAGAAGATATGTTAGACCATGGAACTAGAATAACTAATACTGATGTAGAAACTCCTAAATCAGTTGGAACAGCTATGAATATTGCAATGCAAATAATGGCTAGTGTTAGTTCACAACAATATGGAGGAAACTCTATACCTAACTTTAACGAAGTTTTTGCTAAATATGCAAAGAAAAACTTTGTTAAAAACTTCAATGATTATTTTGAATTCCTATTTGAAAAAGAATATGATGATGTATTAGAATTAGATTCAGCTAATGAAGAATTAAAAGCAAAATATCCTAAAGTATTTGAAAAAGTTATTAAGAAAACTGCAAAAGAAATTTATGATGCTTGTCAATTATTTGAGTATCAAACAAATAGTATTTTAGGTTCAGCTTCTCAAACTCCATTTTCAACAATAACTTTTAATGTTCCTACTTCTTGGGAATCAGAGCAAATAATACTTGCTTATTTAAAAGTTAGACAAACAGGATTGGGAGCTTTAAAAATACCAGCAATCTTCCCTAAATTATCTTATATAGTTGTAGATGGGTACAACTTAAAAGAGGGAGACCCATATTATTATATAACTAAAGAAGTATCTAAATGTATAGCACATACATATTATCCAGATTTATTATTCTACTCTAAAGAAGATTATGATGCAGGAAAATATTATGCTAGAATGGGTTGTCGTTCAAGAGTAAATCATGAATTTAAAGAAAATGAAAAATATCAACAATATGGAAGATTTAATTTTGGTGTTATAACATTAAATTTACCTCAAATATCTCTAGAAGCTTTAAGACATAAGGAAACTGATGTAGTAGAAACATTTATGAAATTACTAGAAGAGAAAAAATCTCTTATGAAATTAGGAATTTTAAAAAGATATGAAAATGTTAGAAAGTTAAAAGCTAAACAAGCACCTATATTATTCCAATATGGAGCTATTGCTAGATTACAACCAGATGAAACAGTAGAAAAATTATTAAAATCTGATAGAGCTTCTGTGTCATATGGATTTTTAGGAATAGATGATTGTGTAAGAATACTTACTGATGATAAACAAAACATATCAAAGCCAGCTGGAAAAGAATTAGGTCTTAGAATAATGAAAGAAATAAGAAGACAAGCTGATGAAATAAAAGAGGAAACTGGATTACCTGTATCAGTTTATGGAACTCCAGCAGAAGCTAGTATAGCAACATTCTTTAATGCAGATAAGAAAAATTATAGTGATGTAATGCCTGAATGGTTATTAAAAAGAGAATATTATACAAATTCTTTCCATTTCTCATCAGAGTTACCAATAGATGCTTTTGATAAAATAGATACAGAAGCTCCATTTATTAAATATTGTAATGGAGGAAACATAATGTATGTTGAAAATGGAGGAAAAACTTATAACTCTGATGCAATATTAGAACTTATGAAATATGCTCATGATAAAGGAATAGAATATTTTGCAGTAAATACAGTATCAGATGTGTGTTTTGAATGTGGATATACAGGAGAAATCTCTTATGACGAACATACAGCAAAATATAAATGTCCTCAATGTGGTAATGAAGAGGGAATGAAAATGAAAATTCAAAGAAGATGTTGTGGATATATTTCAAATTATAATATTACTCACGCCTTAGAAGGAAGAATGAAAGAGATAAAAAATAGAGCTATTCATGTAAAATAATAAATAGATTATATAAAAAATATTTATAATTTATATTATACAAATTAATAAAATTTAGATATACTTTTATGTAAAAGAATTTAAAAAGATAGAGGAGCAAATGATAAGAGTAAAATTATTTTAGTTTGACAAACGGAGAATAATTTGAAAGGAGATTTTGCCGAAATAAAAATGAAAGTCAAAACATTTTTATTGGTAAATTAGATAATATCTATTTTACTGTCATTGAAATTTCAATGGAGGGCTATCAAGTAAGTTATCTAAAATATAAGTAATTATTTTTAATAGGTTACTAAAGACAGTCTGAAATTGAAAAGACTGTCTTTTTTTATGAAAATTTTGGAGGAAGTTTTATGAGATATTTTGGAACAATGAAAAATAATAATGGAATTCTTGAGATAGGTGGAGTATCAGTAGAAAAACTTGCAAAGGAGTATAAAACTCCATTATATGTTATGGACCAAGAATTGATAGAAAGTAATATAAAAAAATATATAGAAAATTTTAAATCGGAAAAATTTGAAACAGAAGTAGTCTATGCTTCAAAAGCTTTTTTATCGAAAGCTATGTGCCAAATAGTTGAGAAGTATGGATTAAGTATAGATGCAGTTTCTGGTGGAGAATTATATTCTATAAAAGTTTCAAAATTTCCTATGAATAGAGTCCATATGCATGGAAATAATAAAAGTATAGAAGAGCTTGAAATGTGTCTTGATTGGGGAATTGGAATAGTAATATTAGATAATATAAGTGAAATAGATAAATTAGGAACTTTAGCTAAAGAAAAAAATAAAAAAATAAGAGTCATGTTAAGAATAAATATAGGAATAGATGCTCATACCCATGAATATATAAGAACATCAAAACATAGTTCTAAGTTTGGAGAATCTATATTTGATGAAAATATTTATAGTATAGTAGAGAAAATTCTTTCTTATGAAAGTTTAGAATTTTTAGGATTTCATTGTCACATAGGTTCACAAATATTTGATACTAAAGCTTTTCATGAGGGGATTGAAACAATGATAATGTTTACTAAAAAAATATCAGAAAGATTTAATATGGAAATTCCTGAAATGAATTTAGGTGGAGGTTTTGGAGTTTATTATGTTGATGGAGATGTAGAAGTAGATATTGAAAAATTTATGAAATCTATGATAGAACATATTGAAAAAACTTTAGAAAAAGAAAATATGACTTTAAAGAAAGTTTCTATAGAACCTGGAAGAAGTATTGTGGGAAATGCTGGGGGAACTTTATATACAGTTGGTGGCATAAAAAATACATATGGTGGAGTTAAATATGTGTTTATTGATGGAGGAATGACAGATAATATAAGACCAGCTTTATATCAAGCTAAATATGAAGCTATTGTTGCTAATAAACTTAATCAAGAAGAAAATGATATAGTTACTATTGCAGGAAAATGTTGTGAGTCTGGAGATTTAATAGGAAAAGATATGAAAATAGCCAAAGCTTCAGAAGGAGATTATATATTTGTCCCTACAACTGGAGCTTATGGATATTCAATGTCAAGTAATTACAATAAAGCTACAAGACCAGCAGTTGTGTTTGTAAAAGATGGGAAATCTTATTTATCAATTAAAAGAGAATCTTTTGAAGATTTGGTAGCCAATGATGTATTTATAGAAATAGAATAAGTAAAAAAAACAATATGCGGAAATTATTAAAATATGATATAATTATTTTATAATACAACTTAGATATACAAATAAATAAAGAAGGGAGGAAAGTTACAAGATAAAAATGTAACTTAAAATTAGGATATGAGAACAGTAATAAATCACGGATTAGTTATAGACCCAAAAAATAGTGTGTATGAACCACTAAATATTGCAATAGAAAATGGAAAAATAGTAGAATTATCTCATGAAGTGTTAATAGGAGATAATGAAATAGATGCTATGGGAATGTGTGTTTGCCCAGGATTTATAGATATTGATATGCATGAAGTTTTAACTGATGGAACAACACCAGATAGAGAAATATTTAAAAGAATGTTATCAATGGGAGTTACTACAGGAATAGGTGGAAACTCAGGAATAGGAGTTTCTAATCCAAAGGAGTTTTTAGATGGAGTAGATGAAGGACATCCTATTAACTTTGGAATGTTATTACCTCATGGGATACTAAGACAAAAAATTGGTGTTGACAGATATGTAAGTCTTGAAAATGACCAAGTGGAAGAAATGTATGAGATAGGTAAAAAAATGATGAAAGATACAGGATTACTGGGAATTAGTTTTGGACTTAGATATGTTCCTGGAATAGATTTCAATGAGATGACAACTCTTGGAAGATTAGGACAACATAAAGTTATATCAGCACATTTAAGAGAAGATGCTAAAAATATATTTAATGCAATAGAAGAGTTTTTAGATTTAGGTAACTATGTAAAAGCTAATTATGTAGTATCACATATTGGAAGTATGGCTGGATTTGGTCAAATGGATAAAGCTTTAGAAATGTTAGATAAAAAAAGAGAAGAGGGAATAAATGTATATTGTGATTGTTACCCTTATACAGCTTTCAGTGCTAAAATAGGTTCTATTACATTTGATGAAGGATTCTTAGAAAGATATAATATCACATATGATAAATTAGAGGTTATGGAAGGAAAATATAGAGGAAAAAGATGTACTGAAGAATTTTTCAACACTTTAAGGGAAGAAGCACCTGATACAATGATAATAGCTTATACTATCAATGAAAAAGATATGGAAAAAGCATTATCTTATCCTTACACAGTTATAGGAAGCGACGGAATACTTAATGCTAAAAATATTGGACATCCTAGAGCAACAGGAACTTTCCCTAAAGTTTTAGGAAAATATTCAAGAGATGCTAAAGTTCTTGATTTATATGAAGCAATTGAAAAAATGACTTCAAAACCTGCAGAAATTTTAGGAATTAATAAAGGAAATTTATCTATTGGTTCTGATGCAGACATTACTATTTTTTCTTTAGAAGATATTCGTGATTATGCAACTTTTGAAAATACAGAATTATTACCAGATGGTATAGTATATGTATTGATTAATGGAGAGATTGCTCTAGAAAATGGAAAAATTATGAATTCTAATTTAGGAAAATCTATAAGAAAGTTCTAGTGAGGAAAAATGAAAATAATATCAGTAGTAGAAAATGACCCAATTAATAGTATGACAGGGTTTACTTTAACATTTTACTTTGCAGGATGTGACCATTATTGTAAAGGATGTTTTTCACAAAATACTTGGGATTATGAAAGTGGACAGGAGTATGAGATGGAGGATATAAAAGAACTTATTCTTAATTCTCGTTGGAAAAATGTAACTTTTTTAGGTGGAGACCCTTTATATTTTAAAAATAGAGAAGAGGTCATAGAGTTAATCCATTTTATAAAAGAAAAAACTAATAAAAATATTTATTTATGGACAGGATATACAATAGAAGAAATAAAAGAATGGATAGACCCAAGTATTATTGATTACCTTATAGAAGGAAGATTTGAAATTGATAAAAAGGATTTAAGATTAAAGCTTCGTGGAAGTTCAAATCAAAGAGTATTTCATAAGGGAATAGAGATGAAGGATATAGATAAAATAAACTAAGAAAAAGCTCGAGAAAACTTTCTCGAGCTTTTTTAACATTTAATAAACTTTTTTATAAAGAGCCTCTATATCAGACAAAACTACATCTTTTGGATTTCCACCAGTACATACATCAGCTAAAGCATCTTTAGATAATTTTGGTAATCCCTCTTCAGGAATATTTATTTCTCTTAAAGTTTGAGGAATTCCAACATCAATAGCCAGTTTTCTTACAGCATTAACAGCACTTTGAGCAATTTCTTCTTTAGTCATTCCTGTAGTATCAACACCCATAGCTTTTGCAATATCTCCATATTTATCTATACAAGCACTCATATTAAATTCCATAACTGTTGGTAATAATAATGCATTGGCTACTCCGTGAGGAATATCATAAACGGCACCTAATGGATGAGCCATTGAGTGAACGATTCCTAATCCTACATTAGAGAATCCCATACCAGCTACATATTGAGCTATACTCATTCCTTCCATATCAACTAAATTTTTATCAACAACAGCTCCTCTTAAATGTTTAGCTATTAATTCTATAGCTTTTAACTCAAACATATCAGATATTACATGAGCTCCTTTAGTAATATATCCCTCTATAGCATGAGTTAGAGCATCCATTCCTGTAGCTGCTATTGTCTTATTAGGCATTGTTAACATAAGTTCAGCATCAACAATGGCAACTAACGGAATATCTTTTGGGTCTACACAAACTATTTTTCTGTTTTCATCTTCTAAAGTAATTACATAGTTAATTGTTACTTCAGCAGCAGTTCCACAAGTAGTAGGTAAAGCAATAATAGGTACAGATTTAGTATGAGTAGGAGCCACTCCTTCTAATGATTTTATATCAGCAAATTCTGGATTATTTTTAACAATTCCAATAGCCTTAGCTGTATCTATAACAGAACCACCACCTACAGCCACTAAAAAATCAGCTCCTGATTTATTAAAAGCTTCTAATCCATCTTTACAATTTTTTACTGTTGGATTTTGTTTAATTTCTGTAAATATTTCATAAGGAATATTAGCTCCCTCTAAAACAGATTTTACCTTATCAACAACCCCACAACTTTCAAGAATTTTGTCACTTACAAGTAGAGCTTTTTTATATCCTCTAGCTTGAATTTCTAGAGCTAAATTTTCTCTACTTCCTAAACCAAAATAACTAGTTTCGTTTAAAATATATCTTGCCATCTTTTTCCTCCCTATAATTTTTGTCACGATACATATATACAACTTTTTTTATAATTTGTCAATAAAAATATAAAAAAAATCTTTTACGAACAATTTTCGTAAAAGATTTTTATAGGATAGATAGAATTTATTTTATTTATTTTCTTTACAACAATCAAAATGAAGTTTATGCCCCATTTTTTCAAATTTAGTTCTTAAGTATTTTTCATTAACATTATTAGGAGCTATTTCTATTTCAGCTCTCTTTTCAACTTTAACTCCATAGCTTTCAAGTCCTGAGATTTTAGCAGGGTTATTTGTCATAAGAGTTACAGATTTTACACCTAAAGCTTTTAACATTTGAGCTGCTACTGCATAATCTCTTTCATCTTCTCCAAATCCAAGAGCAAGATTAGCTTCAACAGTATCATAACCATTATCTTGTAATTTATAAGCTTTTATTTTATTAATAAGTCCAATTCCTCTTCCCTCTTGTCTAAGGTATAAAATTATTCCTTCACCTTTAGCATCAATTTCTCTCATAGCTCTTTTTAATTGAGAACCACAATCACATCTATAAGAACCTAAAATATCTCCTGTGAAACATTCAGAGTGAATTCTTACTAGTACATTTTCTTTTCCAGAAACGTCACCTTTAACTAAAGCAATATGTTCTTTCCCATCTAATTGATTATCAAATCCAACTAATTCAAAAGTACCAGAATCAGTAGGAAGTTTTGCTGAACATTCTACTTTTACTAACTCATCATGAACTTTTCTATAATGAATTAAGTCTTCTATAGAAATTATTTTTAAATTATGAATTCTAGCAAATTCTAATAAATCATCTAATCTAGACATCATTCCATCTTCTTTCATAATTTCACAACAAAGTCCAACTTCTTTTAGTCCAGCAAGTCTCATTAAATCAACAGTAGCTTCTGTATGTCCATCTCTTTCAAGTACACCTTTTGGAAGAGCTCTTAATGGAAACATATGTCCAGGTCTTCTGAAATCACTTGGTTTTGAATTTTCATCAACAACTTTCATAGCTGTAACAGAACGCTCATAAGCAGAAATTCCTGTTGTAGTATCTATATGGTCTATAGATACAGTAAAAGCTGTACAGTGATTATCTGTATTATTAGTTACCATTTGAGGTAAATCTAATTTTTTTATGTAATAATCAGACATAGGCATACAAATAAGTCCTTTTGCATGAGTAGCCATAAAATTTACATTTTCTAATGTGGCAAACTCAGCAGCACAGATAACATCTCCTTCATTTTCTCTATTTTCATCATCAACAACAATAATTATTTTTCCATCTCTTAAATCTTGAAGAGCTTCTTCTATTGTATTAAGCATTTGTTCCTCCTTAAAATTTTAGAAAAATCCATGTTTAGCTAAAAAATTCAAATCTAGTTTTGATTTTTCCTCTTTTTCTTCTTTAAAATTTAGAAGTCTTTCAATATGTTTTCCTATTAAATCAGTTTCTATATTTACATAATCTCCAACTTTCTTTTTTCCTAATGTAATCATCTCTTGAGTATGTGGGATTAAAGAAACTGATAAAGTATTATCTTTATGACCAACTATAGAAAGACTAGCTCCATCTATACTAACTCTACCTTTTTCTACAACATATTTCATAAATCTATGTTCAATTTCAAAAGTATAAATTTTTGCAATACCATCTTGTTCGATAGATATGATTATTCCCTCACAATCTACATCACCTGTAACTAAATGTCCACCAAGTGGAGTAGAAAGAGTTATAGATTTTTCAAGATTTACCATATTTCCTGGTTTTAATCTTTTTAGATTAGTTCTTTTTATAGTTTCATGCATACAATCAGCTACAAAATAATCTTTTCCTATTTCAATAGCAGTAAGACAAGTACCATTAGTAGCAATACTATCTCCTAATTTTGCCCCCTCTAATACTTTATTACATTTAATTTTTAATTGAACAGATTTATCTCCATTTGTTATAGATAAAACTTGTCCCATTTCTTCAATTAATCCAGTAAAAATATTAATCACCTACCTTAAGGCTATTATTTATATTTTTATGAAATTCAATAGATACATTATCATCTATAATATTATATTTTGTATTTTCTAAATGAAAACAATCTTTTATTTCTCTAAAACTAAATCCATCTATAAAAGAAAGTCCACCACCTAAAATTTTAGGTGCAATAAATATCTCGCCACCATCTATTCTATCCTCTTTAAAAGCTCTAGAAATTAGATGAGAACCACCTTCTAATAAAACAGAATCTATTTTCATCTCTCCAAGTTTATCTAATACCTCATCTACAGAAAAATCATATCCATCTAATAAAATAAATTTTATTCCTCTATCTAAAAGTCTTTGATAACTTAAAACATTTTTATTATTACTTTTTGTATTTTCAATAGATGTAACTATTATACTTTTTGAATCTTCATATTCTATAAAATGACAATCATCTAAAGGTGTTCTTAAATGTGGGTCAATAACTATTCTATATGGATTTCTTCCATTTTCAATTCTAGAATTTAATCTAGGATTATCTTTTATAAGAGTATTAACTCCAACCATTATTCCAGTATATTCATTTCTTAAATATTGCACTTTTTCTCTTGATTTTTCATTTGTAATCCATTTAGAATCTCCAAAAGATGTAGCAATTTTTCCATCTAAAGTTATGGCACATTTTAAGAAAAGATAAGGTTTACCTGTTTGAATATATTTGAAAAAAACTTTATTTATTTCTAATGCTTTTTCTTGTAAGACACCGACAACAACTTCTATTCCAGCTTCTTCAAGAATTCTTTTTCCTCTACCTGCTACTAGAGGGTTTGGGTCAAGAACAGCAATTACACATCTTTTTATTTTCATTTTTTTTATTTTATCAACACAAGGTGGAGTTTTACCATGATGAGAACAAGGTTCTAAAGTTACATATAAAGTAGCTCCATTAGCCTTTTCCCCAGCTTCATCTAGGGCATAAACTTCAGCATGAGGACCACCATAATATTTATGATATCCCTTACCTACTATTTCTCCATCTTTTACAACTACTGCTCCTACTAATGGATTTGGATTAACTTGACCTTTTCCTTTTACAGCAAGTTCAAGAGCTAATTCCATATATTTAGTATCCATTATTACATCCCCTTTAATAAGTTGCACATTTCTATAGCACCATTTGCTACATCAAATCCTTTATTTCCAGCTTTAGTTCCAGCTCTTTCAATAGCTTCTTCAATACTGTTAGTAGTAAGAACTCCAAACATAATAGGTATATTTGTCTTTAAAGATATAGTAGCACATCCTTTAGAAACTTCAGCACACACATAATCAAAGTGAGGTGTAGCTCCTTTTATTACAGCTCCTAAAGCAAGAATAGCATCATATTTTCCTGATTCAGCCATTTTTTGAACTACTACAGGAATTTCAAAAGCTCCTGGAACCCAAGCAAGAGTAATATCATCATCATTAACTCCATGTCTTTTTAAAGCATCATTAGCTCCACTAACTAATTTTGAAGTGATAAACTCATTAAATCTTCCAGCAACTATTCCTATTTTTAATCCTTTTCCATCAAAATTTCCTTCTAAAACTCTCATTATTTCCTCCTGTTTTTTTGAAACTTACAGGGAAAAAGAAAAACCCGAAATCAACTTTCGGGCATTTATAACAAAGTATACAAATAAATAAAGAATATAATAAATATAAAATTTATTTAATGATTTATAAATTATGTACTTTGTAATCTTCTTCCATCCAGACTATACTGTCGGTCTTGGAATTTCACCAAGTCAGTGATAACACTCGCGGACTTTACCGCCGATCGGGAATTTCACCCTGCCCTGAAGTTTTACAATTTTAATTTAGTTTTATATCTAACTAAATTATATAGCACTTTAATTTTTTTGTCAAGTTAAATAAATTTAATTTTTATTTTCTAAAAATTTTTCAATTTTATTCTTTAATACCAAAGATTTTTTTGGGTCTCCATTGGCAGAAATTCCAATCTTATAATTTTGATTTTCAATTACACTACAAAATCTTACAGTCATATTATCATTAGAAGAAACATTGTTTATTAAAATATTGTTATCTCTACAATAATTTGTAATTTGTTCATTTAATTTTTTATCATCAGTAGCAGCTATGACCATAAAAGCATCTTTTGTAATAAATTCTTTAAAATTTTCTTCTTTTATCTCTTTCATAATTAATTGAATATTTTTTTTATCAAATAAAAAAGATGTTATAGATTTATCTTTTATTTGTTTTGTGTAGATTAGAATATGAGCTCCCAAAGAGAGAAGTGTTGTGATTTTTCGAGCAGCCACTTTTCCAGCTCCTATTACTAAAATATTTTTTCCTGTTAAATCAATGAAAAATGGGAAAAAATTATTTTTAGTCATTATTATATCAGCTCCTTTAAATAAAATGATATTTTTATTTTATCATACAAAATATTAATTGTAAATAAAAATAAAATAACACTTTTTTTTAGTCCGGTAAAATTTATCATATATTATTTTTAAATTAACATAAAAAATAAAAAATTAATTTATAATTTTCTTATTATATAAAAAAGATTGCTATAAATTATTTATCATTAATAATTTATAACAATCTTTCTAAATATTAAAAAAAATTTTTTTAATTTTAAACAAAAACATTTACTTCTTTTCCATTTATTAAAGTTATAACAAACCAATTAAGATTAGGATACATAGGAGCATTTCCATTATCTTGAACATTATCAACTAAATCACAATTTTTAAGTTCTTCTAGTTGTTCTTCTGTAATTGGTTTAGCATTAAATTCCATTAATTCTTCTAAAGTCATAATTTTCCTCCATAAATAAAATATTTTATATAGATATTTTATCACTTTAAATTTATATTACAAGTTAAATTTTAAAAGAAAGTTGTCTTGAAGAAAATTCTATAAGATTTTTAAAAGAAACTCCCAAAAGTCTTATATCAGTTTTTTCTTCTAAAGTATTAAATAAATCATCAACAATGATTTTTAATTGCTCTTTATCATTAGTTACTAAAGAAAGGGTTTTAGATTTACTGATTACTTTCATATTACTATATTTTATTTTTATAGTTACAGTTTTTGTTAAAAAATTTTTTTCTTTTAATCTCTCATAAGATGTTTCAAATACTTCATCTATTTTCATACTAAATTCTTCCTCTGTATTTAAAGGATAAGAATAGGTATTTTCAGTTCCAACAGAGTGAGTTGGTCTATCATATTCTACTTCACTATAGTCTAATCCTCTACTAGAAAGATATAATAGCTCTCCTCTTGATTTTCCATATTTAGTTGTCAATTCTTTTAAAGAGAGATGAAAAATGTCTTTTACATAAAAATATCCATCTTTATTTAAAATTTTTTCAAATTTTTCTCCTATTCCTTGTAATCTCCTAATTTTTTTATCTTTTATATATTCTATAAATTCTGATTGAGAATTAAAAATAAATTGTCCATTTGGTTTATTAATATCACTAGCTGTTTTAGCTGAAAGTTTATTATAGCCAATTCCAATAGAACAAGTTAGTTTTGTATGTTTAAAAATCCTTTCTCTAAATAATTTTGCAAATTTTTCTTTGGAAGTATATTTATCTATAATTTCAGTTATATCTATATACCCTTCATCAAGAGCTATAAATTCTATTTTGTGTGTGAGCTTTAATACTAAATTGTGAATTTTTTCAGATTCTTTTATATATTTATCTTTATCAGGAGGGACTACGATTAGATGAGAACAAAGTTTTTTTGCTTCAAATAAACTCATTGCTGAATGAATACCAAATTTTCTAGCTTCATAACTAGCTGTTGTAACTACTCCACCAGCAACAACAAGAGGTTTTCCACGATATTTTTTATTGTCTCTAATCTCAACTGAAGCATAGAAAGCGTCAAGGTCGTAGTGAAGAATAACCCTATCCAATTTAACCTCCTTTCATAAAAATAAAATTATAGATAAAAATATATATGTATATAGATATTATAATATACCTATATTAAAAAGTCAAAATTAAATATTTAAAAGATATTTTTCTTATTGAAAAACTTAATATAATTATTATAAATAAAAAAATAATATTTAGTGAAAAATATGGTATAATGTTAATGGAGTGTTATATTTATTTTCTTTTATTGTTACTTACTTAATAAAATGAGGTGATGCTTATGAGAAATTATTTTTTAGAAATTAAAAGATAATTTTGTCATGAGCATTTTTTTATTAAAATTTTTGAGAAAAGAGAGGGATATTTATGTTAAAAATAGTAGGAATAATACTTATAATTGTAGGAACTTTTAACCTTTTTCAATATAAAAAAGCTACAGATAGAAATTTTTATGTAAATGGAACTCTTATTGATTATAGTTATTCTCCATCTGTAAATAGATATTTTCCTGTATTTAGATATATAGTGGATGGAGTAATTTATGAGGAAGAATATAGGGGAGTTTACAAAAGTGAAGAAAAAATAGAAAAATTAAAAAATATGAATATTGATGAAATGCCAAAAGTAGCTAAAAAATTTATGAAAAAATTAAAAGAAGTTAATTATATAGAATATGAAATTGGAAAAGAATATAAATTATTAGTGAATAAAAATAACCCTAAAGAATATTGGATAGCAGAAGATGGGGTTAATAAAGGAAGAGAATATATTTGGATAGGGATAGGAATTATGTTTTTAATGGTATCTTTTATTTTAAAACTTATTAAATTAAAATTTTAGAAAGATAGAAAAAGGGTTAATATATTTTGATAAAGATATATCAATTATATACAATAGATAATTTAAGAATAATAATAGAAATACAAAAGATGGATTTATAATGATACAGTAACAAAATATAATGAAAATATTAAAATGTTTCCAGGAAATATAATAGCTAACTTTTTTAATTTTAGTGAAGAAAAGTTTTTTAAAGCTGATGAAAAAGCAAGTAATAATATAAATATTGATTTTTATGGAGGTAAATAATGAAAATAAAAATAGTTTTAAGTGTAATAACTATATTAGGAATAGCAGTTGGAACATATATTTATCAAAATAAATATTCTTTTTATAGATATTTACCTGCTGAAGATGAGTCTAAACTTCAGAGTATCAATTTTAAATGGTGTGATGAAGAGGGTAAAGTATTTAGTGGCAGAATTAAAAGTGGAAGTGATTCTTACTTAAATATCTACTCTTATAAAGATGGAGAATTAGATGGATTAAATGTAATATATTATAAAAATAAAATAAAAGAGATAGGTCATTGGAAAGAAGGAAAACAAAATGGACTTTTTCAAATGTATACAAAAGATGGAATCTTAGTTGATAATGCTAATTTTAAAAATGGAGAAAGAGATGGTCTTACAGAACAATATTATAGTGCTACAGGAAAATTAAGGATAGTAGCAAACTTTAAAAATGGAGTACTTGATGGAAAATATAAGGCTTATTATCCTAGTGGAGCTTTACAAGGAGAAGTATTTTATACAAATGGAGAGATGAATGGAGAAATTAAAGAGTATTATGAAAATGGAAATTTAAGGCTTGTTGGAAATTATAAAAAAAGTTTAGAAAATGGAGAGTGGAAATTTTATTTGGAAAAAGGTAATTTACAATCAATAGTAAATTATAAAGATGGAGAAATGAATGGATTAAAAGAAGATTATTATGATAATGGAAAAGTCTGGACAAGAAGTGAATTTAAAAATAATATTCAAGAAGGAATTTATGAAGTTTATTATAAAGATGGAACTCCTCAATTAAAAGCTAAAATAAAAGGTGGGAAAATTATAGAGGAACAAAGATTTAATAGAGATGGAACAATTTATAATGAGAATGATGATAAGGTATTTGTAAGTGAAACTGTTGTTGATGCTTTTGAGGGAAGTAATATCACAGAGAATGAGGAAGAAATAACTATAAAGGAAGTTGATGATAAGGGAAATATAATATCAGAATCTCAAAATGATAAACAAGAAGCAGAAAATTAGAAGAGGGAAATGATGAGGTAGAACTTTTAGGAGAAACAATAGGGAATGCTTTTAATTCTATGGTTGAAACTTTAATAATTTCTAATCTTGTCTATATAGACCTTATGAGTTTTGAAAAAATAGAAATATCTGAAGAAAAATTAAAAATAAATGATAAGGATGAAATTCCTTATAAAAGAAATTATAAAAATGGAGTATATGGAGTTAATATTCCTATTGAAAATAATAATTACTTGTGGGTTCAGTTAAGAGAAAATAAAAGTGGGGAACATAAATTATTTTTTGAAGAATATAAAAAATTTAGAGAAAATAATGAAAAGGAAATTAGAAAGTATCTTGAAGAATTAGTTTATCCTATAATAGATGATTTTTATAAAGGAGAAGGAAAGGAGGCTAAATTTTTTGATATAACTATTTCTATAAAAAACTACTCTTAAAATAATTTTGGAGGGGATATTGATGAAAAAAGTCTTAATATTTGTAGGCTATTTATTACTAATTATTTCTTTGAATTTATATGGGAAAGATATGGAGGGAGAAAATAAAATGGAAAAAGATATTGATTTTGGATTAACTATTAATAACAAATATTTTCCTGTTCCAATTACTTTAGAGAAACTTATTAAAGATGGTTGGAAAATAAGTGATAAAACACCATATTTTTTAAATCCATTAGTTGGGGAAGATTATTATGAAGTAAGAAAAGATTGGTCATTATCAGAAGATAAAAAAAGTATTATTAAAGGTGGAAAAATCATTAGACTTTTAGAAAAAGATGGAATATTTTTAGAAGTAACTATAACAAATCAGAATATTTCTGAAGATGATGAGAAATATCAAAAAATTGAAGAAGGAGTAGTTAATTCTATTTTAGTTTTTTATAATAAAGTGATTAATAGTATAAAATTGAATAATAGAGAATTAAGAGATTTAACACCAGATATTTTAATAAAAGATTATTCTTTAAATGATGGTTGGGAACATATTCCAACAAATTATAGAAATCACCCAGAATTTGGAATTTCAACAGAATATACTATAGATAATAATAAAAGAAGTATTAGTATATATTTTGATTTAGAAAATAAACCATTTAAAGTAGAAATATTAAATGAAACACTTCTAAAAAATATAGAAAACTAAATAATTAAAAAATAAGAAAATATAGGTAGAAGATTTTTCTACCTAATTTTTTATTTAATAATTTTATATGTTAGAGATGAAAAATAACATAGAATAAAACTTATTAAAAAGTCTATAATAGATTTTAATTTAAAATTCATTTTTTATTTATAAAAAAAATTTAAAAAACATATTGACTAATAAAAAACAATATGATAAAATGCTCACATAATTTTAAACAACTAAATAAAAATTCCATTTGAAACACTAGACGCAGGACGGGAAACCTGATTTGCATATGCCGTATGGTGTTTTTTTATTTTTAATATTATTTTTAAATAAAAATGGAGGAAAAATGAAACAAGTAACAGTAGAAAGTTTAAAAGAATTAGTAAGAGCTGGTAGAGGATTAATCCCAGCAACAATGGTAATTAAAAATGGAACTCTTGTAAATGTTATGTCAAGTGAGATTTATAAAGCTGATGTGGCTGTTTACAAAGATACAATAGTTGCCATAGGAAATGTAGAAGATTATATTGGAAAAGATACTGAAATAGTAGACGCTACAGGAAAATATATAACTCCTGGACTTATTGATGGACATATCCATAGTGAGTGTAGTAAATTAAGTATCACAAGTTATGCTAAAGCAGTAGTACCTTGTGGAACTACTAGTATGATATCTGGATTAGATGAATATATTTCTGTTGCAGGATTAGAAGGATTAAAAGAAATTTTTGATGAAATTGAAAAAAGTCCATTAAAAGTATTTTGGGGAGCTCCACATCAAACTCCATATACAATTCCCCAATCAACAATAGCATGTAATTTCACAAAAGAAACTCATGAAGAAGTTCAAAAATGGAGTCAATGTTTTGGTGTTTGGGAAACAGTTAGAGAATTTATTCAAGAGGAAGATGAAAATACTTTAGGAGCTATTGTAGAAGCAAATAAAAATCGTTTACCAGTATTTGGTTGTGCACCAATGGCTAGAGGAAAAGAATTAAACGGTTACTTGTGTGGTGGAGTTCGTTTAGACCATGAAAGTTATGACCATGAAGAAGTAGTAGAAAAAATGAGAAATGGAATGCATATGCTTATAAGAGAATCTTCTGTTACTCATTTCTTAAAAGAAAATATGAGAGCTGTAACAGAAGTTAATCCAGCTTTTGCTAGAAGAGTAAGTTTCTGTACTGATGACGTTACAGCAAGTGATGTATTAGAAAAAGGACATTTAGATAATGTAGTAAGACTTACAATAGAACAAGGAATAGACCCTATGACAGCTATTCAAATGGCTACTATAAATAGTGCTGAAGCTTATAGAATAGACCACTTAATAGGTTCTGTAACTCCTGGAAAAATTGCTGATATATTATTAGTAGATAATTTAGAAAACTTTAAAGTAGATACAGTTATTACTAATGGAAAAATCGTGGCTAAAAATAAAAAACTTACATATGAATTAAAAGCACCAAAAAGAAGTTCAGTATTAACAAGTAAATTAAAATGTGACAAAGTAACAGGAGAAGACTTTAAATTTAAAGTTGCTCAAAAAGATGGAAAAGTTAAAGTTTTATCTATGAATGTCATTGGACCTTTTGTAAGAAAAAGAAGAGATGCTATTCTTAATGTAGAAAATCATTTTGTTCAACCAGATGTAGAAAATGATGTTTTAATGGTATCAGTTATAGAGAGATTTGGAAGAAATGGAAATAAATCTTTAGGATTCTGTTCTGGATGGAAATTGAAAAAAGGAGCTATGGCTTCTTCAGCAGCTCCAGATGATAATAATATAGTTGTATTAGGAGCAAATCCAGAGGATATGGCTGTGGCCGTAAATCATTTAATTGAAAATGGTGGAGGACAAGTTGTAGTATGTGATGGAAAAGTTATAGAATTTTTACCATTACCTGTTGGTGGAATTTGTAGTGATGATGAACCAGAAGAAATAGCAAGAATTGAAAAACTTTTATCTAAAGCAGCTAATGAATTAGGATGTGATTTACCAGAGCCATTAATGTATATGTTCTTCTTACCAATCACAGCAATTCCTGATTATGCAATTACAGATGTTGGACCTGTAGATTGTATAGCACTAAAAACATTTAACCCTATACTAGAAGAAAATTTATAATAATTTATAATATTTTTTAGGAGGATAAAATGACTAAAGAAATTTTAAAGAAACTTGTTGATGTTGCTGCTGGAAGAGTACCAGCCGATTTAGTTATAAAAAATTGTAGAGTTGTAGATGTATATTCTTCAAAAATTATTGAAGGAGATATAGCTGTTGTAGAGGGATTAATTGCTGGAGTAGGAAGTTATCAAGGAAAAGAAACTATAGATGGGTGTGGAAAATATGCTACACCTGGTTTTATAGATAGTCATATTCATATAGAATCATCTTATGTTTCTCCAGAAGAGATTGGAAGACTTTTAGTGCCTCATGGAGGAACTTGTATAATAGCTGACCCACATGAAATAGTAAATGTTTGTGGAATAAATGGTTTAGATTATATGATGGAAGCTGCTAAAAATACAGTGTTAGATATAAAATATATGATTCCATCTTGTGTTCCATGTACTCCATTTGAAAATGCTGGAGCTATTATAAATGCTAAGGAAATGAAAGAACCAATCTTAAGAGACAATGTTTTAGGACTTGGAGAACTTATGAATTTCCCAGGAGTAGTGGCAGCTGATAGTGATATTTTAGATAAAGTTATGGTAGCTAAAGAATCTAATAAATTAATAGATGGACATAGCCCAAGTCTTTTTGGAAATAATCTAAATGCTTATGCTTCTGTTGGAGTAAGAACAGACCATGAGTGTGCAACAGTTGAAGATTTAGAGGATAGAATTTCAAGAGGAATTTATGTTTTACTAAGACAAGGTTCAGCTTGTCATGATTTAAGAAATTTATTAAAAGGTGTTACTAAAGAAAATAGTAGAAGATGTTTATTATGTTCTGATGATAGACAACCAAAAACAATATTAGAATTAGGACATTTAGATAATCATTTACAAATTTGTGTAGAAGAGGGAATTGACCCAATAACAGCTATTCAAATGGCCACAATAAATGCTGCTGAATGTTTTAGATTAAATGATAGAGGAGCTATTGCTCCAGGTCTTCGTGCTGATATAGTATTATTAGAAGATTTAAAAGATTTCAAAGTTACAAATGTTTTTATAGAAGGAAAAGAAGTTGCAAGAGATGGAAAATATCTTTTAGAAACTAAAAAATATGATACTAGCTCTGTTAGAGGAAGTATGCATGTTAAAGATTTCTCTATTGAAAAATTAAAACTTAATTTAAAATCAAATAAAGTACATATAATTGATATTTTACCAGGAGGGGTTGTTACAAAGAAAAGTATAGCTGAAATTACTCTTGATGAAAATAATGATTTTGTATTTGAAGAAGAAAAAGATATAGTAAAAGTTGCTGTAATAGAAAGACATAAAAATACAGGAAATGTAGCAGTAGGATTTTTAAGAGGATATGGAATTAAAAAAGGAGCTGTAGCTTTATCAGTAGCCCATGATTCTCATAATATAATTGTTGTAGGAACAAGTAATGAAGAGATGACTCTTGCTGTTGAAAAGTTAATAGAACAAGAGGGAGGAGTTATTTTAGTAAAAGGTAATGAAGTAATAGAAAGTATGCCTATGCCAATAGCTGGTCTTATGAGTGACCAACCAGGAGAATGGGTAGATAAAAAACTTACTTCACTTCATGAAAAAGCTTATGAAGAATTAGGAATTCATGGAAATGTTGAACCTGTAATGACTTTATGTTTTATGTCTTTAATAGTTATCCCAGAAATAAAAATAACTGATAGAGGACTTTTTGATGTTTTAAAATTTGATTTTATTAGTTTAGAGGCAGAATAAATTTAGATTTTCATAAGGAGAAATAAAAAATAATGATAGATAATTGCAAAATACCATGGTTTAAAAAAGGAGATATAGGAGCTCTTACATATGTTGTTACAAATAATATTATAAACTATCTTATAGTAATTGCTACTTTATCAGGAGTTTTGGGATGGCCAAATGAAATAGTTTATGGAGAAGTTATCCCTGGAATGTCAATAGGATTAGCTTTAAGTTGTATTTATTATGTTTATATGGCTATGAAATTAGCTAAAAAAGAGGGAAGAAATGATGTAACAGCTCTTCCATCAGGAGTATCAACTCCAGCAATGTTTGTTATTTTATATGGTGTCATAATGCCACTTCATTATGCTTTAGGTGACCCTCAACTTACATGGTCAGCAGCTGTGGCAGCCTGTTTTATAGGTGGAATTGTTGAATTTTCAGGTGGATTTATAGGTCCTTGGATGAAAAATAATATTCCTCGTGCTGCTCTTTTAGGAACAGTTGCTGGAATAGGGTTTATTTGGATGGCTACTCAAGGATTATTTGATATATTTAGTGACCCTGTTGTAGGATTTCCAATTTTTATAGTTGCTATGGTAGGATTATTTGGTGGATATTTATTTCCTAAAAAACTTCCACCTTTAGTAGTGGCTGTTGTTGGTGGAGTAGTTTATGCTTTTTGTTTAGGAAGAACTCAAATAGATTTTACAGGAGTTGGATTTTATTTTCCTAACCCAGTAAATACTATTCAAAATTTAATAAATGGATTTACTATAGTTGCTCCATATTTAACAATTATAATTCCTATTGAGATTTATAATTTTGTTGAAACAATGGATAATGTTGAGGCAGCTAATGCAGCTGGAGATAATTATAGTGTAAGAGAAGCTCAATTTGCTGATGGAATTTGTACTATGGTTTCAGCTTTATTTGGAGGGGTTGTACCTAATACAGTTTGGTTAGGTCATGCTGGACTTAAAAAAGCTGATGCTGGAATAGGATTTTCGTTAGTATCAGGATTAATCTTTTTTGTGGCTGGAGTATTTGGACTATTTACTTTCTTTAGTGAGTTAGTTCCACCGGCTATATGTGGAATAACTTATTTATGGTGTGCTGTTATAATGGTTTCACAAGCATTTAGAGTATGTGAAGGAAAATATTTTGCTGCTATTACAGTATCAATGGTTCCACCAGTAGCTGATTTCCTATTTACTCAAATAACAGGTTCTATAGGACTTGCTAATATTTGGACAGAAGTTACAGCTTCTGGAGTAAATGGATATAATCCAGAAGTGACTACTATGATAATGAATGCTGGTGTTATGTGGAGAGGAATTCCAGAAGTAAAAGCTGGAGCAATTATTGTTGGAATTTTAGCTGGAGCTATGACAGCTTTTATAATAGATAGAAAATTAGATAAAGCAGCAATAACAATGTTAGTGGCTGCTGTGTTATCTCTATTTGGATTTGTTCATAGTGCTTCTTTAGGATTTTATCCTTCATCTCAATTTGTTTTAGGATATATAATATCAGCAGTATTATTATTTGTTTTACATATTGGAAGTAAAAGTTGGTTAGAATCTCAAGATAATTTTGATTATGTATAATAATTTAATAATAAATTTTGGGGAATAGATTTAAATTAAGGATTGATTTCTATAATTTATAGGAATCAGTCCTTTTATCATTTTATAAAAAATTATTATTAATAATATTTTTAATTATTTTGATTTTAAATATTAAAAATAATAAAAAAGAATTTTAAATTTTTATATAAAATAAAGTATAATATATTATAAATTTTTTAATATAGATAAGTAGAAAATATGATTTAAAAATTCAAAAAAATATTTTTTTTGTAAAAATAATACTTGCTATTAAAAAGATAATATATTACAATATAAATAAGAGGAAGAAAATGGTAAAAATAAACTATGAATTGAAAATGACAGAACAATTAAAGAATATAGAAAATTCTGAAAAAAAACCAAAACTTTTACTTCATGCTTGTTGTGCTCCTTGTAGTACGATGGTAATAGAAACTTTAAAAAATTATTTTGATATCTCAATATTTTTTTATAATCCTAATATAACAGAGAAAGATGAATATATCTTAAGACTTGAAGAGATGAAAAAATATATTTGTGATATAGGTGAGAATATTAAAGTAATAGAAGGAAGATATAATGTTGTAGAAGATTTTTTTGCTAAAGTAAAAGGCTTTGAAAATTGTAAAGAGGGTGGAGAAAGATGTTATAAATGTTATTCTCTTAGAATGGGAGAAACAGCAAAATTTGCATCTGAAAATGATTTTGATTATTTTACAACAGTATTATCAATCAGTCCTCTAAAAAAAGCAAATTGGATAAATGAAATTGGAGAAGATTTAGGAAAAAAATATTCTATAAACTTTTTGTATGGGGATTTTAAAAAGAAAGGAAGATACCAAGAAGGAATTAAAATCTCTCATAAATATAATTTATATAGACAAGATTATTGTGGATGTATTTTTTCAAAAATGGAAGCCGAAAATTATAGAAAATCTAAATTAGAGGAAAAAAATAACAAAAATGAATAATAATAGATTTTATAAACTTAATAATTTTTTTAAAAATAACTTCAGAGAAAAAATATATAAAGTTTCTTTAGATGGTGGTTTTACTTGTCCAAATAGAGACGGTAAAATTTCAAGAGAAGGATGTTTATTTTGCAGTGATTCTGGAAGTGGAGAATTTACTGGAAGTAGATGTAAAAGTATAAGAGAACAAATAGACGAGCAATTAGATTTTATGAAAAATAAAATAAAAGATGAAAAAGTAATTGCTTATTTTCAAAATTTTACCAATACCTATGATAGTGTTGAAAATTTAAGAAAAAAATATTATGAAGCTTTAGAGCATCCAAAAGTGATAGGGATAGCTATAGCTACAAGACCTGATTGTCTTTCTTTGAAAATTATAGAACTTTTGAATGAAATTAATAAAAAAACATTTCTTTGGGTAGAATTAGGACTTCAAACTGCTAATGATGAAATAGCTAAGATTATTAATAGAGGTTACAAACTAGACTGTTATTTAGAAGCTACAAAAAATTTAAGAGAAAAAAATATAAAATTTGTTACTCATATGATAGTTGGATTACCTAATGAAACAAAAGAAGATTTATATAAAACTATTGAAATTATAAATTCTGTTAAATCTTGGGGAATAAAAATTCATTTATTATATATTTTAAAAAATAGTAAACTATTGAAATATTATGAAAAATATCCTTTTAAAATTTATACTCAAAATGAGTATACAGATATAGTTATAGAATTATTGGAGAGGTTGGATTCAAATATAGTTGTACATAGACTTACAGGAGATGCTAAAAAAGAAGATTTATTTGAACCAAAATGGAGTTCAAATAAAAGAGGAATTCTTAATGAGATAGAAAAAAAATTAAAAAGTAGAGATACATTCCAAAGCAAAAAAATAGGAGGCAAAAATGAGTATAATATTTAGAATAAACTCAGTAAAAGATAAATTTACATCTAAAGAAAAAGATATTTACAAATTTATTGTTGAAAATACAGATAAAATAATGTATATGAATACTTATGAGATAGCAGAAAAATGTAATACAAGTCAAGCCTCTGTAGTAAGATTTGCAAAAAAATTAGGTTATTCTGGATTTCCAGAATTAAAAGTAGATTTTAGTAAGGAACTTGGAAGAAGAGAGGCAAAAGAAAAAGTAACTTTTACATATGAAGATTTTTCTGAAAATGGAGAAATTCAAGATGTAATAAAAAATGTTATAAAAATTAATACAAGCATAATAGAAGATACTTATTCAATGATAGATATAGCAACTATTCAAGAAACAATTTTATCTATGAAAAAAGCTAGAAAAATAATGATTGTAGGAGCTGGATATTCAGGAGTAGTAGCAAAAGACTTACATTATAAACTTTTGGAGTTGGGAATGAATTCAATTTGTGAAAAAGATTATCATACTCAATTAACTATTATTTCTACTTTAGAAGAAAATGATATTTTATTTGTTATATCTCAAAGTGGTAGAACATTGGAAATGTATCATCTTGTAGAGTTAGCAAAACAAAGAAAAATAAAAATAATTTCAGTTACTCAAAAAAGTGATAACCCTATAAAAAAATTGGCAGATATTCAAATTAATACTGTTATAGAAAAAAATAATTTTAGGTCAACATCTTTATACTCTAGAATTTCACAACTTACAATAATAGATATAATATATGTATCATTAATTTCTGGTGACAAAAAATTGGCAGAAAAATATATTGGAGATGCCATTAAAATAGTTAGTAAATTTAAAATTTAATATAAACAAAATTTAGATAGGAGGATAATAATGAGATTAATAATCACAGAAAAAAATATTGGAGACTGGGCTGCTGTACATGTAGCAAAAAGAATAATAGAGGCTAATCCTACACCAGAAAAACCTTTTGTTTTAGGTCTACCTACAGGAGGAACACCAGTTGGAATGTACAAAAGATTAGTTCAATTCTATAAAGATGGAATTTTATCTTTTGAAAATGTAGTAACATTTAATATGGACGAATATGTTGGACTAGATAAAGATAATCCTCAAAGTTATTGGAGATATATGCATGATAATTTATTTGACCATGTAAATATTAAACCTGAAAATGTAAATATGTTAAATGGAATGGTTAAAAATGAAGAAGAAGAAATTGAAGAGTGTAGAAGATATGAAGAAAAAATAGCTTCTTATGGAGGAATAGATTTATTTGTTGGAGGAATTGGACCAGATGGACATATTGCTTTCAATGAACCAGGTTCTTCTCTATCTTCAAGAACAAGAAGTAAAGAATTAACTAGAGATACTATAATAGCAAACTCTAGATTCTTCGGTGGAGATTTAACAAAAGTACCAAAAGTATCTTTAACTGTTGGAGTAGGAACTGTTATGGATGCTAAAGAAGTATTAATACTTGTAAATGGAGCTTCAAAAGCTAGAGCTTTACACTATGCAGTAGAAGAGGGAGTAAATCATATGTGGACAATATCAGCTCTTCAATTACATAGAAATGGAATAATAGTTTCTGATGAAGATGCAACATTAGAGTTAAAAGTTGGAACATATAGATACTTTAAAGATATAGAAGCTAATAATCTAGATACAGATAAATTAATAGAAGAATTTTATACAAAATATAAAAAATAATAAAATTTCCTAAAAAACTTTTATAAAGAGATATTGTAAAATTATACAGTATCTCTTTTTTTATTAGAGGAAATTCTATAAAAATAAAATTAATACAAAAATTAAAAAAATTTTTTAGTACAATAAAATCTAACATCTGATTTTTTAAATTATGTGGTATAATTAAAATAAATGGAACAATGAAATAAAATTGAAATAAATAATAAAAAAATAAAAGGTAAAAATAATAAAATGTAAATTTAAAGTTGCTAAAAAGTATGTATATAGTTGGTTGCATTTTGCAAAAAAATAAGTTATAACTAAAATGGAGAAAGGAGGTATCTATGAACTTTGGAAATAAAATACAAATTCAACGAAAAAGAAAAGGAATAACTCAAGAGGAGTTGGGAGAAAAATTAAATGTTTCTAGACAAACAATTACAAAATGGGAAGCTAATAAATCTTTTCCTGAGATAGAAAAGATAATAAAGCTTAGTTACTATTTTAATGTAACAATAGACTATTTATTAAAAGATGAGATAGAAAATTATGAAGAAAATTTTTGTGAAATAGTAGAAAGAGTAGAAGATAAAAAGATAATACCTAAAACAATTAAAGCTTTTTTATTTTTATTAGTTTTTAGTTTTATAGGAATAATGTATTTTTATGTTGATTCATTTATTCATCCAGTTACAATAACTGATTGGGATGGAACTTATTATAAAGGTTTTTATGGATATCTTCATATTCATAATATAGAATATATTTTATATAGTTTGATTATATTATTTATTATTAGTTTAGGATATATTATAATTTATTTTCTAAAAATAAAACAAAAATAAAACATCTTGTCAAAAAAAAAAAAAAAAATGATACAATTTTAAACATAAAGATAAATATTTTTTAACTTGAAAGAGAGGTGATGCTTATGAAAATTATTTTTTGTAAACAAAGGATAATTTTGTCATGAGCATTTTTTTATTAGATAAATCTGAGAAAGGAGAAAAATATGAATAATCCTATTAGCGATTTATATGTAAAATTTATGGAAACAATAGAACCTTATATAAAGAAATATCCCTATCTTTTTGGAATAGTTATGGGAGGAATATTTTTCTTCGGAGCTATTTTTAAATGGAGTTGGATTTGTGACCCTACAGGCTCAAAAAGATTTATGAGAACTGTTTATGAAATCTTTGGAGAAGGTGGATTTAGATTTTTTACAGGTTTATTTGGGGCAATAATAATGTTAGCTTGTTTATTTTCATGGATAAAAAAATAATCTATAAAGAGGTAAATATATAAAAAAATAAGATTTAGAGAATACTAAGCAACTATGAATGTAAAAATTCTGGAGGAAAAGTATGGATAAACAGTTTATAAACTTAACAATTGAAAATATAGAGAGTGAACATTTATGTTGTGCAATTTCAGATAAAAAACATCAGATGGGAGTAGTTGCAAAAAAAAATTGGCTAAAAGAAAGAATTATTGAAGGGCATGTATTTCGTAAACTTAATGAAAAAGGAAAAGTTTTTATTGAATATGCTCCTCTAGAAACTGCATGGGTACCTATTTATGGAAATAATTATTTATATATTTATTGTCTTTGGGTATCAGGTTCTTTCAAAGGTAAAGGATATGCAAAATCTTTGATTGAATACTGTATTAATGATGCAAGAAAAAAAAGAAAATCTGGTGTTTGTATTCTTAGTTCAAAAAAGAAGAAACCATTTTTAATGGATAAAAAATTTTTACTTAAATATGGATTTAAAACTGTAGATGTAATAAAAGATGAATATGAATTATTAGCATTATCTTTTAATGGAGAAAAACCTTATTTTTCTGAAAAGGTAAAGGAGATGAAAATAGATAGCAGAGAATTAATAATATATTATACTTTACAATGTCCATATATTCTTAACTGTATTAAAGAAATAACAGAATATTGTAATAGAAATAATATATTATTAAGTTTAAAAATTGTAGATACTTTAGAGAAAGCTAAAAATCTTCCATGTATTTTTAATAATTGGGCAGTTTTCTATAATGGTAAATATGAAACAAATCATCTTCTAAATGAAACTTTTTTAAAAAAGAAATTTCAACTATAAGAAAAATTATAGATTTTTTAAGAAATAATTAAGAGATTTTAGTCTATAGGAGGTAGTTATGAGTTTAAAATATAAATGCCCAGAATGTGGGACACCTTTAGGATTTGAAGGACTTTGTTGGAGATGTAGAAAAAGAAAACATAGAGAGGAAGTTAATAGTTGGACAGAAGATGAGATACAGAAAAAAATAAACCAAGTAATAGAAAGATTAAAAACTTCAACAGAAGATGAGTTTTATCAAACAGATGAATGTGATATATTTCAAGATTTAATGACTAGAGGAATAGATATAAAAGAGATTTCTAAAGCAGCTTGTGAAAGAGAAATTTATTATCCAAGTGAATTATATTATAAAGCTGATGAAAAGGTTAGAGATATACTAATAGAAAAAATTATGAGTACAAAATCTGCTGATGATGGTGGAAGACTTTTACAATGCTTAGCTATGATAGGAGATAAAAAATCTCAAAATACACTATATGAGTTAAAGATAAATCCTAGACCTTGGCGAAAAAAATTGTATGTAGATTCAGATATATACGCTGAAGAGGGTGGTTGGACTTTTGATAGTAAAAATAACTATATAAAGCTTAACTATGATAGATGTTTCTCTTTTGATATAGGAGAGAAAAAAGATGAAAATGGAACTTTTATAGCTAGAAAAAGAGGAGAAAAATGTCCTCATTGTGGTGGAGAGATGTTAGATATTTTAGTTATAGATGGAAAAGATGAAAGATTTTCATTTTTAGGATTAGATGGAATAATTACAGTAAGTTGTTGTCCTAACTGTGTAACATTATCTGAGGGAATATCTACTAAATTTAATCTTGATGGAACAAGTGAAGTTTTAGATTATGAGGGAGAAGAAGAGAATTATTTTAGTGAAAATATAATAGATGAAATGGTAAATAATAAATTTGTTGTTTCAGCTAAAGAAAAACCTCTATTTTATGGTGCTTTTGGAGATGATGTAAGTACATTAGGAGGATTTGCTAGTTGGGTACAAGATTGGGAATACAGAGAGTGTCCAGAGTGTGGAAAGAAAATGAAATACCTTGCTCAAATTCATTGGGACACTATAATGGATTCAGCAGAGGGAACTTTGTATATAGAAATTTGCCCAGATTGTAAAATTGTAACAGCTTTTCATCAACAAACTTAATTAAAAATGAGTGATAAAAATGAAAAATTTTGATATAGTTGCCTTTATATGTGTTGTAATTGTTGTTTATATGATAATAGGTTCTACAATATTTATCTTAAAACAACTTAAATATAATTTAAAATTTACAATAGTAATATTTATTTCTGTGATAATAGGATTGGGATTAATTTGTCTTTATAATTACTTTAAAAATTTTTAAACAGGAGGAATTTATATGTCAAATGAAATGAAAAAAGCTCAAGAAGAAATGGAAAAATTAATGAAGGAACATATGAAAGATGTTTATGGAGAAAATTTTGAAAATATGGGAGATTTAATGAAACAAGCTTTTGAAAATTCTTTATCTAATTTAGAAAAAGAAATAGATATAGAAGCTATTCAAAATGTAGTTCCTGGTGTTGATATGGCAACTATATTACAAAAAACTCAAGAAGCTAAAGAAGAAGCTCTTCAAAGAGGAAATGATGCAATAGTATCTCAATCTGAAGCTATAACAAAAGCTATGAATGAAATGTTTTCCTCAGGAAATACAGGACTTCAAGATATGATATCAGAGCAAATGAAACAATTTCAAGCAATGACAGGAATAGAAGATTTTACAAAAATGACTCCAGAAGATATGCAAAATTATTATGAAAGTCAAATGAATATGTGGAATGGATTGGAAAATGGAGAAGAGGAAGATGTATCTTTAGAGGGTGTTGGAAGTTTAATTGAAAATATGTATAATTCATTACCTGATGGAAATAAAATAAAAGTAAAAAATGGAGATGAATATATAGAAAAATTTGAAATTTTACTTTCTGGAATTTTATCTTATATAAATGGTCATGAAAACGATACTTTAGATGTAGAAGAACATGATGATTTCTTTAATGAAAAGATAAATTATATTCTTACAGAATTTTGGGGAATAGAAAGTAAAGAAGATGTATATGATACAATAGGTTGGCTATTAAATGAAGGACATACAGATGAATATTTAAGTTATGTAAATGCTAATACTATTGATGAGTTAATAACAGAAGATATGGATGAAGAAGAAGTTGAAATTGTAAAAAATGGATTTGAATTTGCAAAATACTTTAAAGATAAATTACCAGAAAATATTATGCTTGGTTGGGACTATGGAAGAGCTAGTGCAATAGTTCGTTGGGCATATTTTATGAATTATATTAACGAAGAGGAAGCTTGGGAAATTTTAGATAAAATAGCAGGAGTTATGATAGGTACATTTAATTCTTGGAAAGAGTTTGGAATATCTTATATTGTAGGTGGATTATTCTGGACTTATAGAAAAGACCCATCAGAAACATATAATCGTTATTATGAAACAGTAGAAGCTTTAGAGGGACTTTTAACTGAAACAGATGATGAGGATGATGGAGAGTGGTTGAGAAATCCTTGGATTAAAGAGGTGTTATAATGGAAATTGATGTATATTCTTTAGAAGAACTTTATAGAAAAAATTTATCCTTTGAAGAAAGAAAAAAAGAGTATGAAAAATATCAGGTAGATGATGAAGATCCTTATGGAAATACAGTTTTTCATATTACAACAAAGTTTGCAGATAGTGAGATTTTTGAATACTTTTTTATGATGGGTAAACTTCAAGGAAAAACAAGGCTTTTTAAGACTAATAAATATGGAAAAACACCATTTTTTATGTTAAATGATATAAAAAATCCAGAAGAAAAATATGAGGATATAAAAAAAATAATGAAAATTCTTGTAGAAAATGGTGGAAATATAAATAAAAGAGATGAATCAGGAGAGATGTTTTATCACAAATGTGCTGATTTTCAAAAATATATAATTTTTGAAATAATGAATGAGCTAGGAATAAAATATGATAAAGTTATTTTATCTAATGGCTGGAATGTACTACATATAGTTTGTAATTCTCTACATAGAATAGATTTTTATTTAAAAAGAGAAGAAGAATATAGAAAACAAGAAGAACCATATTTAAGAACTATAAAAGCAATTTTAAATTCTGGAATAGATGTTGAAACAAAAACAGCGATAGATAAATTAGCTTATGACTTAGCTTTTGAATCTAAAAATAAAAGAGCATGTGCACTATTAAAAGGTGTAAGTGAAGATGATAAAACTTTTGGAATTGGTTTACATGAAGCCTGTTGGTTTGGATATGAAGATATAGTAAAAGAATATATATCAAGAAAAAGTGACTTAAATGAAATTTATGAGGGAAATATGGGAGAGTTAAAAAAACTCTCTCCCCTTGCTATAGCTTCTAAACATTTACAAAAAAATATTGTAAAACTTCTTATAGAAAATGGAGCTAATGTTTGTGAAAGAAATGGTGAAACTGGATTAAGTAGTTTTTATTATTTTGTAAAAACCATGATAATTACAGGTATAAATATCAAAGGAGAAAAAACAAAAGAGAATTTTCAAGAGATAACAAAATATTATCTTAGAGATGAAAAATTTTTAAATGGTTATGTTGATGATGAATACAACACACCAATTAATTTAATATGTAGTATATCACATAGATTTAATTGGGTAGGGGAAGAAAAAGCAGAATTTATTATTTTTGAAAAATTAATAGATAGAGGAGTAGATGTAAACATAGGAGATAAAAATGGAAATACACCACTTCACAAATTATTTAAAAATGGTGGAGATAAAATAGGAGATATGACAGAACTTTTAATGGAAAGTGGAGCTAATCCAAATAGTAAAAATATAGATGGTGAAACTCCTCTTATGTTACTTCCTAATATTTGGAGAGAAGAAGAGGGGGTAGAAGCTTTAGAAGTTTTAGAAAATTATGATGTAGATACTTCTATTACAAATAATAATGGTGAAACTGCTTTGGATATAGCTTTAAAAATGAAAAAAGAAAAATTAGCACAATATCTTTTAAATATAGGAGGTTAGACTTATGGGAGCAAATTCGTTTATAATAGCTTGTAAAAATAGACAAAAATCTGTTATAAAAGTATTTCTAAACTCTAAAAAAATAGATGTAAATGAAAGAGATGATATGGGAAGAACGGCTCTTTTTTATAGCTGTGGTGAAGGAGATAGAGAGATAGTTAAACTTTTAATAGAAGCAGGAGCAGATATAAATTTAGGAGATAATAACAGTATAACCCCTCTTCATCAAGGGGCTATGAAAGGAAATAAAGAGATTTTAGATATATTGGTAAAAAGTGGTGGAGATATAAATGCCACAGATTTTAAAGGAAGAACACCTATAATTTATGCTATTATGCAAAATAAAAGTGAGGCTGCCTTTAAATGTATAGAGCTTGGAGCTGATACAACTTTAAAAGATAATGATGGACATTTACCAATAGATTATGCCACTACCAACGGATTAAAAGAACTTGTAAATTTTTTGTCAACAGGGGAAAAAGATAATTTTGGAAACACCCCTTTACATCAAGCTTGTTATAATAACCAAAGTGAAGTAGTGAGAACTCTTCTTAAATCTTCTTCCTCTACAATAAATAATATAAATGATAGTGGAGAAACCCCACTTATTTTAGCTGTAAAAAATGAAAATCAATATATAGTGGAGTTATTACTTGAAAATAAAGCAGATGTAAATTTAGCTAATAATAATGGAGAAACCCCACTTCATTTTAGTGTTAAAAAGGATAATCAAAATATTTGTAAAGTTTTATTAGAAAATGGTGGAAATGTAAATGTTAGAAATAAAAGTGGAGAAACTCCCCTTATAATAGCAGTTCAATGGGGTAAGAAAGATAATGTATTAGAACTTATAAATCATGGAGCTAACACTAAGATTTCAGATAATAATGGAAAAACTCCAGAATATTATGCTAGTGAAAAAGGATATAGCGAAATTCTTGAATTACTTATTATGTCTGAATAAATGAGGTAAATTATGAAAAAATACAATCTATCAGCAGAAGAAACAGTAAAATTTTTATACAGAGGAAAAATAAAAAGAGTAAAAGAAGAGGATATATATTCTTTTTATAAAAATCCTAGTAAAATAGAAATAGAGTATTTTAGAGAACATTTTGTTGATAAAAGTAAATATGAGATAAGTTGGGAAGAAATAGAGGAAACAGAAAAAAGATTAGGAGTATATTTACCTAAAATTTTAAGGGAATATTATCATGAATGTGGAGATTTAGATATAAATACCTCTTTTAGTGAACTTTTTAAATTAGAAGACATAGAATTTTCTCATAATTGGTTAAGGGAAGACTTAAAAGAAGATGAGTATTCAGAGGAAGAAATAAAGAAAGATTTAGAAAAAATAGATAATTTTCTTATATTTTGGTGTGAAAATCAAGGTGTATGGAATGCTGGAATAAAAAAAGAGGATTTAGATTTGGAAAATCCCCCAATTTATATGACAACCAATGATGATTTATATTCTTGGGCAAAAATTACAAATGATATAGAAACTTTTATTATATTTCAAATTATAGATAATATAAGTGCTAGTGATTTTTATAATAAAGAGATAGAAAATGAAGATTTAAAAGATATTTTATTAGATGAAAAAATATCTTTAGAAGAGATTAGAATGAGTAATTTTCTAAGCTCAAACAAAAAAATTAAATGTTCTAGTTATGCTGATTATGATAATGATAAAATATATTTCTTTATATTAGAAAATGATATGATAAAAAAAACTTATCTTGTAAAACCTAAAGAGAAAAAAGTAGATTATAGTATAAATGAAAAGATTGATAATGGACTTTTAATAGAATTAGGAAATATTATAGCAAATGGAGATAATGAAGTTATAAATCAATTAAAATATAGCTTTGATAATATAAGAAAATATTTAATAGAAAATAAAGAATTTATATATATGGAAAAAGACATAGATAATATGTCTAATAGTGAGATAAAATTTGTAAAATTTTATATATTATCCCAAATCTTAGAAAAAAATGGATATTTATATTATTTAGATTGGAAATGTGAATTAGAAGATTTTAAAATGATTGAAAATTTATTAAAAAATATCTCTAATGATTATAGTTTGGATAATATAGAGTTTGATGAAGATGATGATATAACTACTTGGAGCGAAATTTTTGATGAAGAATTTAAAAGTAAAAATATTTTACTAGCAAGTTTTGATTTAGATTCAGATACATATGGAGTATTTTTAATTTCTTATAAAGAATTTGAGAAAATAGAAAAATTACTTAAAAATAGTGATTTAAGGATAGACTTTACTAAAAATTTATAAGGATATAAGGAGAGAAAATTATGGAAAAAGATAGAAAAATTTTAAATGGGTTTATACTTTTTGAAGATGAAAATTGTAATTTTGATGAAATAATAAAAAATTTAAAAGAAGATTGGGAAATAGAAATTGATAAATCTGAAATTAAAGATGATGTTTTAGTTTTTGAAATTGATGGAATGAGAGGTTCATTAGCTTTTATTAAATCCCCTGTTCCAAATAATGAGGCAGAGGAAAATGCTAAAAATAATTTTTTATGGCAAGGTGGAGTAGAGAAAGTTTCAAAACATAAATCTCAAATGATTGTAGCTACTTTTGGAGAAAATCCAATAGAAACAGGAAAACTTTTTGTAAAACTTTCAAGTTCTGTATTAAAATTAGAAAATACAATAGGAATTTATAAAGCTCCTACTGTAATGGCAAGAGAAGAATTTTTAAGTCATACAAAATATTTAAAAGAAGAGAAAGAACTTCCAATTCAAAGTATAGTATATATAGGACTTTACCGTACAAAAAAAGGAATAGGGGGATATACTGATGGACTTAAATTTTTTGATAAAAAAGAGATAGAAATTTTAGATTCTAAAAAAGAGGCTTTTGATATATATGATTTTATCTTTGATATTATATATTATGTAGTTGGAAATAATGTTGAATTAAAAGATGGAGAAACTATTGGATTTTCAGTACATCAAAAATTGCCAATTACAGTATCAAAAGGGGTAGCTTTTGAAGAGGACACTATAAAAATTAAATTTTAATTAGACTAATTAAAAGGAGGGATTTTATGATTAGTTTAAGAGATAATAATTCTCTTGTAAAAAAAATAGGATTTCTTTTTATATTAGCTATTTTATTACAAATACCAATGTTTTTTATAAATAGAATAATTGACGAAAGAGATTATTCTTATAGAAATATGGTAGAAGAAATTGGAAATGAATGGGGTAAAAAACAAACTATTGCAGGAGAATTTTTAATAATTCCATATAGTGATAAAGAAGTAAGTTATGATGATTCTGGAAAAAAATTAGAGAAAACTATTGTAAAAGATTGGATAGTATTACCAGATAAACTAAATATAAAAGTTGATTTAAAAGACGAAGTAAGAGAAAGGGGAATATATAAAACAATAGTTTACAATGGAGATGTTATATTAGAGGGGGAATTTCCTAAATTAAAGGATATATTACCAGCTAATATGTACCCATATAATATTGGAATAGGATTAGGAATAACAGATACTAAGTCTATAATGAAAGTTGAAAAATTTCAAGTAGGAGAGGAAGATATATACTTAGCATCAGGGACTGGACTTAAACAATGGAATTTAAGTACAGGAATATCAGGAACTATAGAAAAAAATTATTTAGAAGAAGGAAAAATAACTTTTTCTATTAAGTTAAATCTAAGAGGTAATGGTGGTATAAATATTTTACCTTTTGGAAAGGAAAATCATTTTGAAGTAAGTTCTCCTTGGAAATCTCCAAAATTTTATGGAATTTTACCAAGTACAAAAGTAATTGATGAAAATGGATTTAGAGCAAAATGGGATATATCATCTTTTGTAAGAAACTATAAACAAGATTTTGCAGATGGATTTTATTCTGATATATCAGAAGGAAAAATTGGAGTAGATTTATATGAGGGAATAACTCACTATAGACAAGTTATGAAAGCTGTAAAATATAGTATGCTTTTTATAATGTTAAGCCTTTTTGTAGTATATATTTTTGAAGTAACAAGTAAAAGGTTTACTCACTATGTTCAATATGGAGTAGTAGGATTTTCACTTACAATGTTTTACTTGGTTTTACTTTCAATGTCAGAATATTTTAGTTTTGAATTAGCTTATATAATAGCCACTTTAATGGTGGTAATTCCAAATTCATTGTATATAAAAGCAGTAACTAAGAATAATAATTATGGTATAGGAATGTTTGTATTTTTATCAGGAATATATGCAGTACTATATTCTATTTTAAAGATGGAACAATATGCACTTATGACAGGAACTCTTTTAATAATGATAGTTCTTTATGTAATGATGTATATTACTAGAAACATTGAAACTTTTAGGGAGGAATAGAAATATGATTAGGGTAGACTCCGATAAATGTATTAAATGTAAAATGTGTATTAAGGATTGTTTTCCAGAAAATATTATATTTGAAGAGGAAAAAATAAAGATAAAAAGTGATTGTATGATGTGTGGGCATTGTGTAGCTGTGTGTCCAACAAATGCTATAACTTTTGAGGGATATGAAGAAACACAAGAATTAAAAAGTTTAGATTCTAAAATAAATTCAGAAGTCTTTTTAAATTTTGTAAAATCAAGAAGAAGTATCAGACATTTTAAAGATAAAAAAATAGATAAGGATATTATTGAAAAATTATTAGAAGTTGGAAGATATAGCCCAACAGGAGCTAATATCCAAGATATAAAATATTATGTTATTCAAGATAAATTAGAAGAATTTAAACCACTTATTTGGGAGGGAATAAATAATTTTACTAATTCAGGTGAAAATAATATGTTTCTAAGAAAATATAGAAGTTTATTTGTAGAAATGTATGAAAATCGTGGTATAAATGATAAACTTTTCTTTAAAGCACCAATGGTTTTAGTAATCACAAGTTCAAATAAGACTAATGGAGTATTAGCTGGAGATAAAATAGAGATGATGGCTAATATGATGGGGTTAGGAGTTCTTTTTAGTGGATTTATAGAAATGGGAATTACTAGCAATGAGGAACTTATTAAAAAATTCAAATTAAAAAGAAATGTTGTATGTACATGTATGTTGATAGGATATCCTGATATAAGTTATCAAAGAACTGCTCCGAGAAAAGAAATTAATATAGAATGGTTGTAGGAGGTAAATATGGGTAAGAAAAAACTTACAGAAAAGGAATTAAAATTTAATGAGGAAATTAAGAAAATTGTTTTAGATATTTTAGAAAAAAATAAAAAATCTATGATTAAAATAGAAGTGTCTGATGATAAACCTAATTTATTCCAAAGTAAATTTGGGGGACTTCCATACTTACCTAAAGATAAGGAAGTCCCAAAAGATAAAGAAAATAGACAATTTACATTACTTGCTCAAATAAATGTAGAGGAATTACCAGAAAATAATATTTATCCAATGAAAGAGGGAATGTTACAATTTTGGGTATTAAATGATGATTGTATTGGACTTGATTTTGATAACCCTTTAGGAAATGGATATAAGGTAGTGTATTATAAAGAAATAGATAAAAATGTAACAGAGGAAGAAATTTTAGGAAAATATAAACCATATGAAGATGAAGATAGTTATTTCCCAATAGAAAGTGAATTTTCTTTAAAATTTGAATTAAAAGATGGTTATTGTACAGATTCAGATGATAGATTTTCAGAATTTTTTATAGAAGAGATAAAAAAATTTGAAAAAGAAAAAGGAGAAGAGTATAAAGAGATTTTTGAAAAATATAGAAAAAATAACTTAGGTTATAATATTTGTTATGATTTTTATGAAATTTTAGAAGAAGATAAAAACCTAAATGATAAATTATTTGGAGCTGGACATAAAATAGGAGGTTATCCTGATTATACTCAAAATGATATTAGAGATAAAGAGTATGAAGTTTTACTTCTTCAAATAGATAGTGAAGGTACTGATGAGCATGAAATTATGTGGGGAGATTGTGGAATAGCTAATTTCTTTATAAGAGAAAAAGATTTAAAAGAACTTAATTTTGATGAGGTAATATATAATTGGGATTGTTGTTAAAGAAGATTGATATAATTCAATAAATTAGAGGGAGTTTTTATGATAAAAAATCCAGTTAAAATAACAGGTTCTTTGCAAGAAAAAGTAAAAAAATTACTAGAGTGTGCTGGTTGGTATGAGGGAAGAAGTGTTGATATTTCTATAGTGGAAAAACATTATCAGAAATATGGATTAGAAATGATGAAAACTACTAAGAGATTTTATAAAAAATATTTTGGATTATGTAGTGAATGGTATTTTACAGATAGAAATATAAAAAGAAAAAATTATTTTGAATTTGGACTTTTTCCCTATCTTCAAAATGGTATAAAGGATAATTTAGAAGAAGCAGTTTTTAGGGATATGATAACTAGAGGAAAAGAAGAGATAGAAAAAATAGCTGGACAAAATTGCCAACCTCTTGGAGTTATAGGATATATTTATCCAGCAGAAGTATGGATTTCAGAATATGGAAAACTATATGCACAATATGAATATAGAGATAATATTCTTTGTTTTGATAATATTTATTTTTTGATTGAAGAAGATTTAAAAAAAATAGATATAGAATATGTAACTATGAGGACTTTAGAAATTTTAGATAAATAAAGTTAAAATTAAATTTTTGAAAAAATATAATAGATTAGGAGGAATGTCATATGTTAAAAGTAGAAGATATTTTAAGAGAAGATTTTGATTGGGAAAACATAGAAATTGATGAAGATGAATTTGATGAGTTAGAAAACGAATTGATTATAGACTACTTAAAGAAAAACTCTCCAGAGACAAGACAACTTTTAGCAATAGATTGGAACTTTGATAATTCTAAAGAAGTTATTAAATGGATAGCAGAACAACCTGATACTGACAAAGGAACAGCTCTATTTTTATATTGGTATATGAACCCTCAAGATTTTAAACAATATGAAAATAGAGAGGATTGTAAAAAGAAAGATTCTTGGCTTTTGGAAGATTATGATATTATTGAAACTCTTGAGAAAAATTATATTTCAGGATTTTATAAAAATCAAAAATATGCTTTTGACCCTAAGAGTGACCCATATAATTCTGGATATGATTGGACAGGAGAAGTTGATGAAGATGAGATGAAAGCTAAGATACCTGAAGAGATGTATATAGCTTTAGAGGGAGAAGTTTTAGAAAGTCCAGGTTGGGGAGAGGGAATACCTGATGAAATTATACCTATTTTGGACAAACTTTATGAAGCTTTAGATGAAGATTAGGAGGTTTTATGAGTATAAGTTTTTTTATAAAAAATTTGAAGGATAAAGAAAGTATAACTATAGAAAAAGTTTTGGAAATAGGAGAAAATATTTCACAATATACTTTAGATGAAGCTGATGAAAATATAGAAAAATTTTTAGATGAAAAATTAGAAAGTTTTGAATGTATTCTTCTTGGAGAAGAAGGAAAAAGTGCTAGAGGTTTTGAGATTTCATATAATAATAAAAATAAATATTATGGAATAAGGGTTTTTACCCCTTGTAGTATTGGAGATTGGGAAGTAGTATTTGATTTTGTTGAAAAGTTAGGAAAATTTTTAGAAAATAACAAAATAGTGAATGAGCATGGAGAAGAATATACTTTAGAAACTATTAGAGATTATCCATATATTGAAGATATAGAGTATGGAATACAAAGTATAGAAGATAATCTTAAAGAAAAAGGAAGTGAAATTTCAAAAATTTATGGAATATATAGACCTATTTCTTTTAATAATGAGTTATTAGAAAGTATAAAAAATTCTGAAAAACCCATAGAAACTTTTAGTAAAATTATAACAGAAATTCAATATATAGATGCTTTCTCTGCTAATCAACGATTTTATAAAAATAATAATGAAGAGATATTTGGAGCTTATACTTTAACTGAAAGTGTAAGAATAATATTACCTTTTAAACCAAGTGTTGAATATGAGAACTTTGATATAGTAAAAAATGAAGATGTAAAATTTTGGAGATTAATTTTTGTAATTATAAATGGAAATCCAGATGATGAAAATTCTTATGAAATGCTTGGTGATGTAGATTATACTAAGTTTATTGAAAGTTTACCTAAGGATAAGTACTCATTTATAGATGGAGAATATATTTTAGTAGAGCCATTAGAAAAAAACGAGATAGAGAAACTTTATAAATTATTAGGAGAATAAAATGGTAAATATTGATGGAAATCTTGAATATATAAAAAAAGTGAAAGCTAGTGAAATAGATTGGACAAAACTTTTTGGAGCTTATAACTGTGGTAAAAAGATAGGAGAAGATATAAAAAATAATAATCTTCTTAATTTAGAAGTTTTGAAAAATATAGAAAGTAATATAGAACATCAATCAACTTTTTGGACTTTAACTCCTTTTGTAATGATTTTTTTAACTCGTCAATTAGAAAAAGGATATGGGGATAAAAAGGAAGAATATTACCATATATTAAAAATCTATAAATTAATAGCAGAAACTATAAAAGATATAAAAAAAGAATTTTTTATTGAAGAGTCTATTGAGAATTTAGAAGTTTATCCAGATATGAAAAATATTCTTAATATAGATTTAAAATTGGAAGATTTTGATGATGAAGAAGAATATATAGAAGCTCATTTTGAAGAAGAAGGCTTAGAAAAAGAATGCAATAGTGCCTTTTATTATACTAATTTTGTAGTAGAAAATAGTAAAGATATTATAGAAAAACTTTTATCAAATGATGATGAAAATATTAGAACTTTTGCAAAAGAAATCTTAGAAAATTTATAGGAGGTATTTAATTATGACAAAAAAATTAAATTCTGATTTTATATATTTAAAAGATATGTATAATGATGATTACTACCCAAGATTTTTAGTAGATAAAGTAAAAGATTGTATAGTAGAAGTAGTTGAATTTTTAGAAAAAGAAGAGTATGAAGATTTAGAAGAAGTTCAAGAGAAACTTGATGAAATGACAGAAAAAATTAATGATTTACAAGAAGAGTTTGATGAAAACGATAGTGAGATAGAAACAGTAGCAAGAGATAGTATAGGAGTAACAGTAGGGAAAATACTTGAATATTTTGACATAGACATAGATATAGAAGAAGCTATAAGAGAAAGAGATTGGTAATAAATATAAAAATATATAATGAGAAGGATTAAAAATGATTTTATTAGTGGTAGATACTCAAAAATTATTAGTAAATAAAAACTTATATAACTTTGAAAGTTTTATAGAAAATATAAAAAAATTGATAAATATAGCAAGAGAAAATAAAAAAGAAATTGTCTATATAATACATGATGATGGAGCAGATAGTGAACTTACTCAAGGAAAAATAGGTTTTGAAATTTATGAAGAATTTAAATCTAAAGACAAGGAAAAAATTTTTATAAAAACTGTGAATAGTGCATTTAAAGATACAGGGTTAAAAGAATATTTAAAGGATAAAAATGAAAAAGAAATAATAGTGGTAGGACTTCAAACTGATAAATGTATTGATGCTACAATTAAAAGTGGGTTTGAGAATAATTTTAAAATATATTTTACTAAAGAAACTAATTCAACAGTGGACAACGAGTATTTATCTGGAGAAAAAACAGTTAAATATTATAATAATTTTATTTGGAATAATAGATATGGAAAATTAATTTCTATGGAAGAAGCTATAAATAAATTAAAAAGTTAATTAATCTTATAAAATTCTTAAGTTGAATAAAGAGAAAAATATCCAAATTAAAAAGAGGTGATGCTTATGACATTGATTGTTCTTTAATTTAAAATAAGGAACAGCTTTGTCATGGGCATTTTTTTATAGGAGGGATTATGGAAAATGTAAAATTTTTTCCTGATTATAAAGATGTTTTTATAGATGAAAAATTAAAATATTATTTTAAGCCTATTTGTACAATAGGAGATTATCATTTTTTAACAATTGATGGAATCTTTTGCATAAAGTCCTATAAATTTTCTGAAAATTATTATTTTGGGTTTAAATTAAAAAATGGTAAGTATGAGTTTTTAGGAAATATAGATTGTTTTGGAAAAAATGATGTGGAAAGACTTTATGAAATTTTAGAAAGAGATTTTGAAGAAAATAAAAAATATTATCTTGATAAAAAAATAAAAATAGCAAATTATGTAGAAAATATTTTAAATAAAATAGAGGGAATAATTTTTGAAGAAGAGCAAGATTTAGAATATTATATTGAAAGTTTTTATTGTTACAATATGGCAAAATATTATTATGAGTTAAAAGAAAAAGTTGTATCTGTCAAAGCTCTTACAGAAAATTATGGAATAACTCCTGAAGATGAATTGCTTATAGATAAAGAAGAGCTAAAAAATTGTTTGGGAGATTTTTTTGTTAATATTGAAGATGAATTGGAATTGACACCAGCACCTACTGAGGATATGTGTGTAATGGGAATAGAGATTATACCATTTACAATGTGGGGAGAAATAATAGGACTTTTATATGATGAAAAAGAAGATATTATATATTTAAGAGAACAACATTCATAAGGAGGATTCTATGAGTTATGATTTAATGGCATTTGAGATTTCAAAAGCACCAAAGGATAGAGAAGAATTTTTAAAATGGTATGATGAGCAGACAGAGTGGGGAGAAGAACATGATTATGATGATATAAATGTTTCATCAGAAAAACTTCAAGCTTTTTACAAAGAGATGATAAAAACTTTTCCTCCTATGGATGGGGAAGATAGCCCAAATGATGAAGAAATGGAAAATAATCCAGAATTAGAAGATTATTTAACAGATTATTGTATAGGTTATGATGTGATATACCTTGCATTTCCATGGAGTAAAGATGAAGAAGCATATAATTTAATGAAAAAACTTTGTGAAAAATATCAAGTGGGATTTTTTGATGTAAGTGGAGATGGAGAGATTTTTTATTGGGATAAAGGAGAAGAAAATATGCAAGAAGTTGTAAATAATAATTGGCAAGAGATGTATGAAAGAAATAAAGAAAAATTAAGATGCAAGGTTGATTTAGAAAGTTATTTTAATGAAAAGAAAATTGGAGAAATGGAAGTTGATATTTTAGATATTGGAGAGGTAAACTTACCTACTGGAGAAATTTTAGCTTGTGACCCATTGGTAGATTTAATGGACGCAAGAACATTTATTCAAAAAGTTCCTGTTGGAAAATATCCTATAAAAATATCAGTAGTTCTAAGTAAAGATTATGGAGATAGATATGCTTGTGTAAAAGTGGAATTCAATAAAAATAAACCAATAGTTTATGAATTAGCTATGACAGGAGTTGAAGAAAATTTAGATGAGGCTAAAGAAGATGAGTTTTATGGTTTTGGTGTAGATGCTGGAATGGGTTGTGTTGTAGATAAAAAAACTCAAGAGGAATATATAAAATATTGGGAAAAACTTGAAGAAGAGGAAGAAGCAGATAATCCATTTGATGATATATTTGATGATTTATTGATAGAAAATGCTAAGAAATATCCTAAATATCAAAGAGAGTATGGAGATTGGGTAAATTGGACAATTCCTAATACAGAGTTAAATATTCCAATTTTTGCATCAGGTTGGGGAGATGGATATTATCCATGTTATTTTGGATATGATGAAAATGGAGAAATTTGTGGATTTTATATCCATTTTATAGATATTGAAAAAGAATATTCTGAAGAAGAGGAAGAGTAAAATGAAATATAAAATAATTCAAGATGATGTGTTTAATCATAAAGATTGTTATTATGCTCATTGCATAAGTAGAGATTATGCACTTGGAGCTGGAATAGCTGTTGAATTTAATAGAAGATATAATATGAAAAAAATTCTAATAGAACTTTCTAAAGAAAAACCAGAAACTTTAAAAGAAAAATGTATTGAAGTAGATAATGTATTTAATTTAATAACTAAAGATAGATATTGGCAAATACCTAGTTATAAATCTTTAGAAGAATCATTAATAGAAATGAGAGAAAAAATATCTGAAAACAAAAATATAAAAAGATTGGTTATGCCTAAAATAGGTTGTGGACTTGATAGATTATCATGGGATAAAGTTGAACCTATGATAAAAGATATTTTTAAAGATTTAGATATTGAAATAGTGGTGTGTTATTTATAAATCAAGGAGGAGTTATGAATAAAGAATTTGAAGAAAAAATAAAACCATTTTTTTGGGTAGAACATGATAATTCATATTCAGTTTGTTTAACAGTAGGGGAATATTTACAAGAAGTATTTGATACTCGTGAAGAAGAGGGATTTGAAGGAAATGGATATGATTGGGCTAGTTTAGCAAAAGTATTTTTAGATGAAAAATGTCCAGAGTTACAAGAGAAGGTTGATTTTGACCCAGAGGGAAGTATGTTTGTAGCATATTCAGAAGATAAAGATTCTTTAATTGAATTTATTTGTAAATTTAAAGAAAGTTGTGAAAATAGAGAGGAGATTTTAGATTTATTTAGTAGAGCAGAATTAGATTAGAAATTTTAAATATGCTTTAAGGAGTTAATATGAAGTGTAGAGGAGCTAATTTAAGAAAAAAAATAGTAGAAAATTATGAAGTTATTCCAGTATTGCATACAGTTTTGTTAAATGGACAAAAAAAATATAGTGATGCAGAAGCTATTATAAAAAATGAATATTATATTTTTAAAGTTATTGACAAAAATAACAATGAAGTTAAAATAATTCAGTGTGGAATGGGAGCAGCAAGAGATTTTTTAAAATATTTAAATCATCCAGGACTTCCTATATTCAATCCGATAAAAAGTGAAAATATAGATCTTAAACAAAAGAGCAATAAAAAAATAATAAATAACAGTAGTGATGAGTGGAATTCAACAGCAAAACAGCTTTATAATGCAATAATGTGGATTATTATTTTATGGAATTCTAAACCTGAAACAGTAATATTTAAATTTAAAGATGATATTATAAAATATAGAAAATACAAACCTTTTGATTTTATTATTTTAAGAGTAAATAATCTTTTAAAAAAAGATAGAAGTGGAAAAACTTTAACAGAAAAGATAAATAGTTTGAAAGCTAAAAATAAAATAAAAAAAGATATTTGTGATTTTTCTTTATTGAATAAAGAAATAGAACGAATTAAAAATGAAACAGGAAAAGAAATAAAATCTTATTTTTAATAAAAAAGGAGGTAGTACTATGATTGAGAAATTATGTGAAAGAAAAGCTGGTTATTTAGGATTTTGGGCAGGAAATTTTAAAGATGTAGAAGATTTCTATAAATATATTCAATCATTTTACTGTATTTTTGAAGGAGAAGAAGACGAATATAATCCTGAATATAATTTTTTAGAAAAAGATTTTAATAAAGAGTTAGAAAAAATCTTTTCTGTAGAAAGAGAGTGGAAAGAAAAATTTGAAGAGATGTTTGAAGAATACTTTAATAGATTTGAATATGATTTTGGAGTAACTTTTGATGAGGATTTTCAAGTGTGTGGAAGTAGTGAAGAGCCAACAGATGAATTAGAAGTTTTATTTAAAGATTGGGAGGAGTTAATTGAGCCTATAAAAAAATTCTTAGGAAAAGATAAATTTGATAAAAAATATAATTGTTTCTTTGGAATACCCTCTTGTAAATATAGTGGAGTTATTCCAAAAATCTCTAATGAATGGGGAGAGCTTGAGTTTTTAGGAAATGTAGAAGAAAATACTTTTTCAAATGATATAGCAGAAGAGTATAATTGTTAAAAGGAAAGTGATACTATGGTAGAAATGAGTGAATTAGCAAAGGAATTTGTGGAGTTTTTTGACTGTGAATATGAATATTTTCCTAAAAATACCTATGAAGAAATATTGGAAAAGTTTGAAAAATATGTAGAGGAGGGAAAAGAAAAAGGATATTTCCCTGTTATTGTAACAGTAGATGAGACACTTTTAGAAAGTTTTTCTTTTAATATATCAGATGATGAAGAATTTAATATAGAAGATGTAAGAGAATATAGGAAAAGATATATTTCTTCTATTTATTCAGAGGGTGGAGAAAATATATTGAGTGATTTAATAAATAGAAGAAAAGATGAAGCTGAAGATGACGAAATGGATTGGGAAGAGGAAATATTAGGAGAGTTTGAAGATAGTGGAGAGGATAAACTTAACTCTCCAATAGGATTTTTAGATTATAGAACAGAAAAACCTGTTGAATTATTTATAGTAAAAGTTCCTGTAAAAAATCCTTGGGAGATTTTTGCTTGGTTACCAATGGGAAATTGGAATGAGTGTCCTACTACATCAGAACATATGGCAGTATCAAGATATTGGTTTGAAAAATATAGAGCTATACCAATTAGTATGACTCATGATGTATTGGAATATAGAGTGGAAAAAGTTATAAAAACAGAAAAAGAAGCTATGGAAGTGGCAGAAGAGATGTATGGATATTGTCCTGATGTAGACCAAAGTTATGACACTCTTGGATTATTAGCTGGTAGTTTAGTAGATTCTAGTGTTTGGTATTTCTGGTGGGATTAGAGGTGGTTAATATGCTAGATAAAAAAGAATTAGAACCTTTAAAAAGAAATGCAATAGTAATAAATTATGATGAAGAAAATAATGAAAAAGTCCCTAAAGGAAGTTCAAAAATTGGGGGAAAACCTGATTTACCAAAAGATTTTCAATGGTATTACTACAATGGAGAAGATTATAAAAAAAGAGTTGCAAATAGACCACTTTCATTTTTAATGCAAATTAATTGTGAAGAGGTACATAAATATGATAAAGAAAGTCTTTTGCCAGAAAAGGGAATACTATATTTCTTCTATGAGTTGCTGACTATGACTTGGGGATTTTCTCCTAATGATAGGGGAAGTGCAAGAGTTTTCTATTATGATGGAGAGATAGAAGATTTAGTGTCTACTGATTTTCCAGAGGATATGGAAAAAGATTGTATAATTCCTGAAGCTAAAATAGATTTTGAAAGTATGAATGATTATCCTATTGACTTTTTAGATTACTATGATGATGAAGATAGTGATGAGGAAATGGAAAGAAAAGAGAAAGAGTTTGAAAAAGATTTAGATGAGTTAGGATATAAAACTGATACCACAAAACTTTTAGGACACCCAGAACTTATCCAAGGAGAGTATTTTGAAGAGTGTGAGGGAGTTGCTAGGAAAAATCTTTATTATGGCTCTGCACCTATAAAATATGGAGATTTAAAAGATGAGATAATAGAAAATGCTAAGGATTGGATATTACTTATGCAAATGAGTGAGTTTGAATTTGAAGATTATGGATTGTATTTTGGAGATAGTGGAAAGATATATTTTAATATTAGAAAAGAGGATTTAAAAAATAGAAACTTTGATAATGTATGGCTAATTCTTCAATGTTACTAGGAAAAGGAGGTTTTTATGAAAAGAGCCTTTGAATTTATTGATGAAAAATCTCAAAAATTTTGGTGGATAGAAACATCAGAAAATAAATTTGTAGTCAACTATGGAAAGATAGATACCATAGGAAAATATGAGATTAAAGAGTGGGATAGTGTAGAAGAATGTGAAAAACAAGCTACAAAACTTATTAACTCTAAAATAAGAAAAGGTTATGAAGAGATTAAAAGTTTTGATTTTGAAAATCACTACTATTTTGATGATATAGAATATGATATTGATTTTCTTACTTCACACCCTAATTTTAGAGAACATTTTACTGATGAACAACTTTATTGTAACTGTGGAGATGAGGAAACACCTTTTGGAAGTGATACAGGAAATGATGTACTTCATATAATAGAGGAGAAAATAAGAAAAAATAAAAATTTTAATTTTACAGATTTTCCAAAATATTTAATAGAAAAAGAATGGGGAATAGAGTATTTTGAACCTATATCTATAATTAATGAGAAAGCTTTTGCAGAGGAATTAAAAATAAAAGATAAAGGATTGAGTAGAGAAGCCATAATTAATGAAAGTGATGAAGTAGTAATAGCTACAGCTTTTGCACAGATAAAAATTACAGGTAAGATAGATGAAGAGTTAAAAGAAAAGGCTTTATTATCTTTAAAAAGAATGGAATTAATAGCTAAAATATGTGGTTATGGAGAATCTGAAATTAATAAACAGCTTTATAGTGATTTAGAGAGTTTTACAAATAGAGAAAATATAAAAGTTCCTACATATCTAAGAAATAATATTAAAGATTATGAAGAAAAAACTTTTAGTACCATGACAGTTGTTTCATCATCTGGAAATGATTTATTAGAATTATGGTATTGTGGAGAATTATTTGAAGTAAAAGGAGAAAAAGTAAAATATATAGGAAATATAGATAACATTCCAATTAAAATAGTAGCAATAGATAGGGATACTAAAGAAGAGATAATAATTTTTGATGAAGGTTATCATGGATATAATAGTATGTTTTGTGATGAATATAGTGAAGAACAGTTAGAAAATCGTTCTTTGAAAAAATATGATATTTCTCCTTCAAAACTAATATTAGAACTTGGATATAGCATTGATTATGAAGATGAAAAAGAAGAATTTATAAATGAAGATAACAAAACAGTAACTCTTATTAATGGGGATATAATCTCTTGGGAAGATGTGAAAGTAAATGGATATGATTTTTTAAGGCTTTCCTATATTAATGATAATGGAGAGAAGATTTCTATTGCTGAATATGAATTAGCTTAAATTAAGGAGATTAATTGAGGTTAATTTTGATTACAATAACCACTATTATTTTGATGATATGGATTATGATATTGATTTTCTTACTTCTTTATAATGGAAAAATGGAGGGAATACAATGAAGTTTAATGAAGCAATACAAATACTTGGAAATAAGTTACAAGAAAAGTATGGATATTTAGGATTTAAATATAAAAAATCCGATAAAACACTTATTAGACATAGTAAAAATTTTACATATATGATTGCATTTTCCTCATTTAGTGGGAACACAAAAGATAGTATAAGCATAGAGGTTTGCTATATAATAAACTCCCGTCCATATGACCCTTATGATTATGCCAAACTAGACATCAACACACAACCATTATTTTACAGTTTAAGAAACAATGAAATATATCTTGATATAGGAAATGAAGAAAAAATTGACAATACCTTTGAGATTGTTTGTTACTGGACAGATAAATTACTGATTCCCAAAATGAATGAACTTTGTGCTAATGAATAAAATAAGTGGACTATAACTGTAGAGTAGAAATAAATACTGTTCTTGAAAATGAAATTAATAAACAACTTTATAGTGATTTAGAAAGTTTAAAAAATTAAGGAGATTAACTATGGAATATATAAAAAATTTTTTAAAAAATGAAGATAGAGAGAGTTTTGATGAATTGTGGGAAAATTCTACAAAACTTGTTTGGATAGATTGGAGAGAAGAAGATGACAGTATAATTAATTATGTGGAGAAAATTATTCAAACTGGAAAACTTATTGGAAAATATGAAAATGCTGATAATAAAATGGGCTTTAATATAATTATAGAATGGAATGGAAAAGAGTATAAAATATCTTATCCTAATGAGGAGGGTTCCGATAGAGATACTACTATAAAGACTTTAAATAAGATAATACAACCAGAGTATGAGATAAGATTATTTATGGAAAGTTTAGGAAGTGATACTTTAGCTTTTGTTCCTTTTGCTAAAGAAGAATGGGAAGAATTAGAAAAAAATTTTGGAGAGGAAAAAGTAAATTATTATTTCTCTAAAATAAATGATGATAGTAAAATGTTTGATTTGGATATGGACAAACTTTTTGAAATCTTAGATAAGAGAAAAGAGATAAAAAATTTTTTTGATTAGAGGTGTAATATGGAAGTTACAGAAGATTTATGGTGGAAAACCTTTGAGAAATATGGAGAAAAATTTGCAGAGGCAAAACCTAATTATGATAATTTAGATGAAAAAACACAGGAAATAGGGGTATTATTCCAATATGAATTAGATATTTATAATGGAGGATTTCTTCAAGCATTTTGTAATTGGGGTTATAATTCTTATTTGTTAGAAATAAAAGCTCTTGAAAAAATAGGGGCTAATAATTCTAAAAGAATTTTAGAAGAGTGTTATTCTGTTATAGTTAAACTTGAAAATGATGATAGATTAAAAGAATTATGGGATATACCTAAATATTTAACTGTAGAAGATGAGGAAAAATTAAATTCTCTTGATGAAGAATATTGGGAAGATGAAGATAATATAATGGAAAAAATGTATAATTTTTATATTAAATAGAGGTGTAATATGGAAAAATTAAGAGTAGATGATTTTGAAATAGAGGAAAATGATTGGGGATATTATTTTACTTCTTGTATTGATTTTTTAGGACAAAAATCAGAAGTACTTTTAAACTATGATACAGAAGAAGAAGTTTCTGAAAGCGAATTAAAAAATATTTTAAATAAATCTTTAGAAAAAATAAATACTATTCTTGAAAAAGCTGAAAAAAATAAAGCACAACTTATGGAACTTTTAAAGGGAGGAGATTATATAAATCTTGCAACAAAATGGGTAAAATGGGAAGAAGGAGGAATAAAAGACGACAAAGAAGAAAATTGTTATCTTATAAATGGTACTAAAGTTTATACTCCAATAACTGAAGAAGATTTTGAAAAAAGTATGAATTTTACAGAAATTGCAACTGATATTTATTTAGATGGAGAAATAGAACTTTTGTCAGTATCTCTTACTTTTGAGCCTGATTATTTTGTAGGACATTGTATAGAATGCTATATAGAAGAAGATGGAAGTTTTTCAATTAATGGTTTAGCTGGATAAGGAGGTAATTATGGGGGCTTGGGGTATAAAAGCATTAGAAAGTGATGAGGGATTAGATGTTGTTGATGTTTTAAGAGAATACCTTGAAGGATTTAAAAATAAGAAAGTGATTACTTTAAAAGGAATAATAAATTTAATGATTGAAGAAGGAATGTTAGGAGAAACTTTTGAAGATATAGAATTTCTTTATGATAATACAGCAATAGCTATATCAGAACTTTATTTTGATTTTAAAGAGAATGGAAAATTAGATTATGACGACGAAGAGGAAGGTGAAACTACTTTTTCTAAATTAGAAAAATTTTCTAGTGATAAAAAATCTTTAAAATACCTTATTGATTATTTAACTAATATTTATAATAAAGTTCCAGATGAAGATGGAGAAAGAGAAATAGTAGATTTGTGGTATGATAATGGACAAAATCCAAGTTATGAAGAATGGTATAATCATCTAGGCTCTTTAATTGAAAAATTAAAAGTTGAATATAAAAGATAGGAGATGTTTAGCTCATCAAATTTTAAAATATACTGGTTGTCATACATAAATAATAGAGAAAAAATAGTAAATATATAAGTGAACTAAAAACCTAAAGTGAGGGAAAAATATTTAATGGATAAAAAAAGTAAAAAAATTCTGATGAACTATATGAATGATACAAAAAGAAATCTATTATCATATGAAGAAATTGCATATGCAAAGGAACAGGGAGCTATTTTAGAGGATTTGCCTATTTCATCTGAAGAAGCTATATCTATTTTAACACAAAGTCTTAAGTATATTTCTCTTAATGATGTTGCTAATGCTTTTTTATATAGTTTATCTACTCGTGATATGGAGTATAGATATATTTTAGCGTCATATGTATATGCTGTAAGCTGGTTGAAGTTTGACAGAGGGAGAACAGACAAAGTTCCATCTCAACTGAATAGAACATTTTATAATTGGGTTAAGTACCAAGGTGGTGGGATTTGGGGTGGAATAGGAAAACCAATTTTTTATCTTAATGAATTTACTCATATGGATAAAAAAATCCCTACAAATATTGACAAGGATATTTTAGAGAAAATAATATCAATATCATCTACAATGAACGACCAAGCTACAGGTATTATGTTATGTAAAAAAATTCAGGAAAGTAAACTATTACCTTGTAATAAAAGTGAGATTATTGGAATCCTTGAAACACTTGCTATTTGTGGAATTTTAGAAACACCAGAGCATAAAGGATATATAGATTCTTTTACTCCACCATTAATGAGAGATACTGGTAATTTAAAACAAAGTCTATCCTATCCACTCAACTGGTGGCATGGAGAAAATAAAGTAAATTATGATAACTGCTACAAAATTTTTAATATTGATTTTTCTTATTTATCAGAAAAGTAACAAAATTAGAAGTTGAATATGGAAGCTAGGAGATGATTATATGGGAAAAGTCTATAAACTTAATAGTGAAAAATCTTTAGCTCATCAGGTTTTAAAATATGCTGGTTGGTATGAAGGAAGAAAAGTAGATATAGAAAAAATAATAGAGTATTATCAAGAGAATAATTATATTCTAAATGATTTTGCTAAAAAATTTTTACAAGAATTTTCAGGGATAAAAGAAGATTGGTTTTTTAAATACATAGGTAAAAATGGAGAAGTACGAATAGGGGGAAATGATTTTAGCTTTTCCATTCCTTATGATTTACCTTTTGAAGAACAAGATAAAGAATATGAATTAAAACAAATTCCAGAAGAGGTAAGAGATAAAGTAATTCCAATAGTTGAAACAGGTTGGCATATTGGTGGCACTTTATGGATAGATGATAGAGGAAAATTTTATCATACTCTTTATTATAGAAATGATTGTATGGAACAGTATGATTCTATCTTTGATTACTTAGAATATAATTTTAGGCATTATTTAGGAAATGAAATTTATGTAACTTTTGAAAATCAAAGAGATTTAGAGAAAAATTAATATGAAAAAGTATAGGAGGAATTTTTATGAAAAAAGAATTGCCATTTTTTAAATATTATCCAGAGCCTTTAAAAACAGGAGAGTTTGAAACTGATGAAACTGTAGTATGTGAATGTTGTGGAAAAGAAACTGATGTTTATTATACTGGACCTTTTTATTCTGTTGAAGATATTGAATATTTATGTCCAGAATGTATAGCTAATGGAGAAGCAAGTAGAAAGTTTGATGGAGATTTTATATCACTTTATTTTGGAAAAGTTAGTGATGAAGAAAAAATTGATGAATTGATACATAGAACTCCTAGTTATTGTGGTTGGCAAGAAGAATGTTGGGTAACTCATTGTGATGATTTTTGTGCTTTTATTGATTATGTAGGAACTAAAGAACTAGAAAAAATGGGACTTTTAGAAGAAGTTATTAAAAATGGAAATCCTGCTGATGGAAATGAATGGAGTGAAGAACAGATAGAAATAATAAAAAATATGGTTAATGGAGGACATGTACAAGGATATTTATTCAGATGTTTACATTGTGGAAAACATTTTTTATATTTTGATGTTGATTAGAGGTAAAACTTATGAAAAAGTTGATATTGATGATATTTTTTAGCTTTATAGCCTATTCTTTTGGTTATCAGATAAAAGAAAATTTTACAGGACAGATAATAAAAAAATATGAAAATGGACAAGTGCAATCAATAGAAAATTTTAAAAATGGAAAACTTAATGGGGAGTTTAAAGAATTTTATAAAGATGGGACTCTATCTCAAATAGGAAGTTTTAAAAATGGAGATTTAGAAAATATAAAAGCTTTTTATGAAAGTGGAAATTTAAAATTTGAAGAAAATTTAAAGGATAGAAAAGGAAAATATAGAGGATATTATCCTAATGGACAGTTAGAAGAAGAGGGAGAAGTTTTTCAAGGAGAAGAAACGGGACTTTGGAAATATTATAATGAAAATGGAAAATTACTTTCAGAGGGAAAATATAAAGAGGGTAAAAAGATAGGAAAATGGAAATTATATAATCCTGATGGAAGTTTATTAAAGATAGAAAATTATAAAGAAAAATAGGGAGGGACTATGTATAAGATTGGTTATCTTGGAAATTTTGAAACAGTACCTCAAGTAGTAGAATATATCATAAATAGTGATATTGAAAAATTGGAAGAGGAATATAAAAAAGGTTGGGATATAAACAAAAAAATTACTTTAAATGAATTTATAACAGAAACTCCTTTAGAAATGGCTATACAATGTGTTAATGAAAAAGTTATTTTATGGCTTTTAGAAAAAGAAGTGAATGTAAAAGCTGGAATAGATGATTGGGTAACTCCTATTTCAAGTGCAGGGCGTTTTTTATCTTCAGAGATATGTGAATTATTAATAAAACATGGAGCATTAGAAAATTTAACTGAAAGGCAATATGAGAGAATTTTTGCTGATATTTACTATGGAAAAAAATTTGAAAATATAGATATTTTTGAAAAGTATGGAGTAACAGTTAAAAAATATGGAAATAATTGTTTGAGGGAAGCTATCTATGATAAAAATAAAAATTTAGCTCAAATGTTTTTAGACTATGGAGCTGATATAAATTACCATGAATATGAGATGGTTTTTACTGATAATTCAACTCCTGTGATGGTAGCTGTTCAAAGAAACTCTCTTGAATTAGTAAAATGGTTAGTAGAAAAGGGAGCAGATATTACAATTAAAAATAAATTTGGAGAAAGACCATATACAATAGCAGTTTTAAATGAAAATCAAGAGATGATAGAGTATATTAAAAGCTTAGAACCAGTAGATTTTCATAATGAAGAAACTAGAAAAAGTATAATAAAAAAATATAAATTGCCAAAAGATATGGTAGAGTTCTTTGATAAGGGAGATTTAAAGATAGAGTTCTCTAAAAATATTGATAGCAAATATATTGAGTTTTTTAAATTGGAAGATACAGTTGAAATGACTTGGAAAAGAAAAAAATATCTTTCTTTAGTAAAGGATTTAGAAAACTATTGGTTACATCTTTTATGGTATTCTAAAGAAAAAACTTTGTATATTTTTGATGGAGAGCATGAGGAGATTTATAAAATAGGAGATTGGAGCTATTTTATAAATAATTGTGAAGAGATTGTTGGAAAATTTATAAATGGGGAACTGTAAAGGGGCTGATATTATGCTAGAGATATTTAAAATTAGTGTATCAGAACTTTATAAAAAATCATTTAAAATAGTTATAATATTTTTATTAAATCTAGCTGTTATCTTTGGAGTAAATAAATTTGATATAAAAGTAGAAACATTTACTATTTTTATTCCAGCTATGTTGGGAATACTTTTTATAGAGGAGTGGAAAGGAAGAAGGGGAAAAGATATAGCAATAAATACTATAATCTATATAGTGATTTTCTTTTTAAATGCACTTTTACTCTATAAACAAATAGAAATTTTGGATAGAAATGAGTTTTTAAGTAATAGTCAAATATTTTTCTTTAATCTGAAAACAGTATCTACTGACATTATAGTATCTATCTTTGTTATGGGATTTTTATACTCTTTAGTTAAAGATTTAGAGGGTAGAATAGCTGTAATAGATATGTTTAGATACTTTAAAGAAAAAGCTTCAAGGATTTTGATATTGTTTTATGGAATAATTTTTACTTTGTATATCTCTGTTTTAATATATTATGGATTGAATACTGATGTTTGCCATGATTTACTAAACATATTTTTTCTTTTCTTTGTAACAATTTTTATTTGTTTTCTGATGTTAGTTTTTAAAAACTTTCTAATTTCAGATAGAAAAGATGAGGTTACTTATAGATTAAGAGAAAAATCTTTAGGATTTTATATGAAATCTATATTAAGTATAGGAGCAGTAATAGTTATATTTGGAACAGGATTATCTTTTTATTTTGTAATTAGTATTTTGGCAGATAAGATACTTTTATTGATAGTTTGGGGAGTATTAGTTTTATTGGTAATAACAGGATTAGAAATTTTAATTCTAAATATGTTAATTAAAATTAATGGAAGAGTTCAACCAAAATCAATGAATGTAAGAAAATTTTTCAATATTTTAATTATTAATATTATAGGGGGAATACTCTTAACAATTATTGTATTTATAGAATATAGTATTAATATGAATATAAATTTTATTCTTGAAAATGATTTCTTACATAATTTTTTACTTATTCTAATGATAAGTTTTATAGGGTTAGTTATAAATTTTCAAATACTAAGTGCTTTCATTGATAATCCACTTACTTTAGCTTTAAAAGATGGATTTAGTTTAACTACAAAATTTTTAAATCCTAAAGTTCTGTTAATTTTAATAGGAGAAAATACTTTTTTAATGATTAGTATTCTAAATGGAAGTTTTACAGGGCTTATATACTTTATAAATTTAATTATATCATTTTATTTAATAGAATTTTATTTAGATAAAAAGGAAGAAGTAAAATGGGAATACAAATAATTTTAATTATACTCTTAATTATGGCTGTTTTTTACACCTTTATATACTTTCTATTTGTAAGAAAATATGAAGATTTAAGAAAACTTTTTATAATAAATAAACTTTATGATATTTTTATTATAATTCCAGGATTTTTTATAGGCTTTTATAGTTTAATATTTTTTAGAATCTTAATTCTTGTAAATCTTTTAAGCATTATTTATATAGTTATTAAAGTTATTAAAAATAAAGAGCCTAAAAGAAAAATTATATATGCAATAGTTAGTCATTCAGAATGGTTACTTTTTATATAAATATTTTATATTTTAAAGGTGGCCTGATTAAAAAATCAGACCACTCATTAAGATATTAAATAAGGAGGTTTTATTATGGAAATTATGGAATACACTCAAAATGAAAGAATGGAGATTATAAAATTTATAGAGGAAAATTTTGGAAAAATAGAAAAAATATACCAAGATGTTGGCTTTGATGATTTATATTTAGATGTGGCTCAAATTAATCCAACAGAGGAAAAGCCATATTATACACTTATAACTCTTGGAATGGGAGAGCATAAGATGTATAACCAAAATAATGAAAATTTTTCAAGCTATACAGAACTTATGATTTCTTTACCTCCTGATTGGAATTTAGATGATGAAAATTATACTTGGGCATTGGATAACTTAATGAATTTAACATATATACCATTTTCATACTATTCTGCATATGAATGGGGACATTTAGAAAATAATTTTGAGCCTTTTAATTCTAAAACTAATTTAAGTGCATTAGTTTTATTATATCCAGAAATGAAAGAAGAAAACTCTGGACTTTTAAAACTTGAAAATAGAAATTTACAATTTTATCAAATAGTTCCTTTATATGATGAGGAATATACTTTTGCTTTAAAAAATGGAATGAAAAATTTATTGTTACTAGATGTAGAGAAAAAAATAAACTATGTTGTAGATATGCAAAGAGAAAAAGTTCTTGAATATTCAGAGGAAGAAAAAGAGTTGCAAAATGATATTATGGATTCATCAGAATGGCATTTAGGAGATTACTATTCAAAAGGAATAGAGGTAGATGAGATAAATATATATAATCACTTAGCTATCTTTCTTCGTTGGGCTATGGAAAATAATTTTTTAAGTGATAATTTCTTAAAAGCTTATGGTAAAGAGCTTGAAAAATACACTTCTCAAGATTTTATTGATTTAAGAGAGTTGGTAAAATATAGATTAAAAGGGGATTTAAGAAAATCATTCTTTAACGATGTAGGAAAAGAATTTATTAGATATTACTATGACTATGATTTTGATAATGAAGATTTTTTCCCAGGAGATATAGACAACTATGCTAAAAGAATCTTTGGAGAGGAGAAATATTATTCGCCAGAATTAAAAAGAGAAGCTTATTTATATCTAAATTTTGATGAAAAATATTATCAAGATATGAAAGAGGTTATAGATAAAGTCTATAACAAATGGCTAAAAGAATTAGAAAGTTATAAAAATTAGGAGAATCCTATGGAAAATTACAAGATTAAAAGTAAGATAAATATTTTATCAAAAATAATAGATAGTATTTTTATAAGTTTTTCTTGCTTTGTAGTTTATTTTGGATTAAAAACAAAAGTTACTTTCTCTAAAAATAGTTATATAATTTTTACAATTTTATTGGCAATTTGTTATGGTTGGATATTTATAAGAGATTTTATTTTATATAAGACTATGAAGATTACCCATTATGAATTAATATTTTTTTACCCACTCTTAAGAAAAGAAGTTAGAATTAAGAAAAAAGATATAGAAAAAATAAAATTTATAGAAAGTGAATTTATACCTAAACTTTATATTCACTATTATAGAATTAAAATAATTACAGAAAATAAGAATTATATTATATCTTCAAAGGATTACAGAAATTTTTGGAAAATACTAGATAATATAGGAACAAAATTGCCAAAAAGAACTATTGAAAGTTATAGGAGAAATACTGGATTGTAGAAAGGAAGAGAGTATTTTGAAGATTTTAAAAGTAGAAACTAATAAGAAAAAATATATTGATTTATTATTATTAGCTGACGAAGAAGAAAAAATGATTGATAAATATCTTGAAAGAGGAGAAATGTATATTCTTGATGATAATGGAGTAAAGGCAGAGTGTGTTGTAACAGATGAGGGGAATGGAATATTAGAAATAAAAAATATAGCAACTTTACCTAATTGGCATAAGCAAGGTTATGGAAAGAAATTAATAGAGTTTATAACAGAAAAATATTCAAAAAATTATTTAGTCATACAAGTAGGAACAGGAGATAGTCCTACTACTATCCCTTTTTATGAAAAGTGTGGTTTTAAAAAATCTCATATTATAAAAGATTTTTTTATTAAAAATTATGATAAACCTATAATTGAAAATGGAGTTCAATTAGTAGATATGATATATTTGAAAAAAATTTTGAAAAGAGGGGAGTAAATGAATGAGAAAATTTATATAGAAAGAGAAAGTAAAGTTAGATTGTGGTTTGAAATGTGGTTACAAAAAGAAAATAAGGGTATAGAAAACATATTTTCAGAATCAGCAATTTATATAGAAAGTTGGGGACCTCAATATGATAATTTATCGGAAATTACTTATTGGTTTAATGAATGGAATCAAAGAGGAACAGTAAAGAAATGGGATATATTAGAATTTACTCACAATAAAGATAAAACTTTTGTTGAGTGGAAATTTTTTTGTGAAATGAATGATGGGGAAATACAAAAGTTTGATGGTATTTCCATAATAAAATGGAATGATTTTAATAAAATTATTTATTTAAAAGAATTTGGTTGTAATGATGATACTTATAACCCTTATGAAGAAAAGAGAAAATCTAAAAAGTACAATTGGTTTTAAATATAGGAGTAAAATAGTCCTACTACTATCCCTTTTTATGAAAAGTGTGGTTTTAAAAAATCTCATATTATAAAGGATTTTTTTATTAAAAATTATGATAAACCTATAATAGAAAATGGAGTTCAATTAGTAGATATGATATATTTGAAGAGAGAAATATAGAATAAACTCGTAAAGAAGAGAGGGATTAAAATGATTTTTAGTATTGAAAAAACTTTTGATTTTGATATAAAAATAGTATGGAATGTCATAACAAATTTTAAAAAATATCATTGGAGAAGTGAACTTTCAAGAGTGGATATTATCAATGAAAAAGAATTTATAGAAGTTACTAAAGATGGATATTTAACTAATTTTAAAATTATTAAAGAGGAAAAATTTAAGTACTTAGAATTTAAAATTAATAATTCAAATTTGGAAGGTTATTGGAAAGGAGAATTTTTAGTTGAGAACGGAAAAACTAAAATAAAATTTGTAGAAGATTTAAAAGCTAAAAAAACATGGTTAACTCCTATTTTAAAAATTTATGTAAAAAGACAACAAAAAATATATATGAAAAACTTAGAAAAATATTTATATGAAAATGTAAATAAATTAGGAGTATAGTATGAAAAAATTAGATGATGTAAAACTTGGAAAATTTTTAAGTCTTATTCTTAGACATAAACCAGAAACAATAGGAATAGCTTTAGATAAAAATGGCTGGGCAGATGTAAAAGAGTTGATAGAAAAAATAAAGCTTTCTGGAAGATATATTGATATGGAAATATTAGAAAGAATAGTTAGAGAAAATAATAAAAAGAGATATTCTTTTAGTGAAAATAAAGAAAAAATAAGAGCTAGTCAGGGACACTCTATTGAAGTAGAATTAAATTTAAAAGAAATGACACCTCCAACTATTCTATATCATGGAACAGCAACTAGATTTTTAGAAAGTATTAGAGAAAAAGGGATAATAAAAGGGAATAGACAATATGTTCATCTGTCTAAAGATATAGAAACAGCTAGAAATGTTGGGAAAAGACATGGAGAAGTAGTTATTTTATCAATAGATATAGAGAGTTTAAAGAAAATTGGACATAAATTTTATTTATCAGAGAATAAGGTTTGGTTAAGTGATGATATTCCAAGTAAGTATATTTTATGGGATAAGATTATTTATTAAGAGGTAAAAATTATGAAGAATATATATTGTTATCAAAGGATTGAGGGAAGATATATCCCAGGTATTATTAAAAATGGAAATTATTTTTTTACAACAGTAGCTCTTTATGAAAATGGAGTAATTAATTGTTGGGAAAAAGTAGAATTTCAGGATATTAAAGAAGTTATTGAGAAAGATTGGTTATGTTGTGAAATTCCAAATGGAAAAAATATTTCTATTTTTGAAGTTGGAGATTATGTTATAAAATCAGCTAATTGGGAGTATAATAAAGATACATATTATAAATCTATTATAGAAAATATAAAAGAGTTAAATCCTTATATAGAAGAAATTAACAAAATAGTTAAAAAAATTCCAAAGGAAGATTATAAAAAAGAAATGATGGTTACTTCTACTCCATTTAAAATGGAACATAAATCTAAATTATATAGCTGGTTTGATGGAGATGATACTTTTATTTTTTATAATTTTGAAGAGAAATTGTATTTAACTACCTTAATAGCTTATGAGGATAAAACTTTTGAAATTGGAATGTTAGAGGAAAAATATTTTTCTTTAGAAGAAATAAAAGAGATGTTTGATAAAAATATTCTTACAACAGAGGTAAAAGATAGATTTTTTATAAAAGATTTTGCAGAAATAGAAATAGAAAAAATTAATTATTTTGTAGAAAAAAGCCAAAAATTTAAAGAAGTAGAAGATATGATGAAAAAAGTTTGTGAAGAAGAAACAACTCTTGAATTATGTAGAGAAGCGTATTTTGAATATTTGGCTGACCCTTGTGATTATACAAAAGAGAAATTAAGAAAAACTTATGAAGCTGTTCCTGAACATGAAAGAATGTATTTAGGGGATATGGATTCTAAAGATTGGGACTACCAAAGAATTTTATATTCTAATAAAAAGAGAGAAGTATAAGAGTAGGTGGAGAAAATGTATAAACATTGTGACTTAGATGATTCTTATATTAATCTTCATGATTGTTGTGTTGAAAAAATAAATTTTGATAATGGGATTTTATCTTTTATTTTTCCTAATGGATTTTGGATAATGCAGCAACATTCTTTAAATAATTCTGAAAATACAGTTCTAACAAGTTCTTCACAAGTTAGTTTTTCGATTATTGATAAAAAAATTGATGGAATTAAGATTTATATGCTCAATGAAGAAAATGGAATAATAGTTAGAGAAAAATGGAATACAATTGACTTTATAAATGCTGTTAATAACGGTTATTTTAAAATAGAATTTACTAAACAATACAAAAGTTATCAGTGTTTTCACTTTGAATGTTGGGTGTGGTTTGATAAAGAACCATACTATTCAGGGTGTGAAATTATTTTATATAGTGAAAATGCATTATATTATTGGAATGATTTAAGATATGATTGTTGTTGGTAAAAGTTAATATAAAATAAGGAGGAACTATGGATATAAAATATTTTAAAAATGTGGATTTTAATACTGATTACCTTGAAACTACAATAGAATTTCAAAATAGGGAAATAGAGCTTGATATAAATACTGATGTAGTTCTTGGAAAAGATAGTTGGGTAAAAGAATATGAAGAATATATTTCTAAATTAGAAGTTTTTAAAGAAAAAATTGATAAAGAGATTGTAGAAGACTTTGAAAATGATGGAATAACAAAAGAATGGGTTGATTTTCATTTGGAAGAATTAGGAGAAGCAATAGAAGAAGAAAGATTACTCGAAGAGTGTGATAAAAAATTATCTTTAGATAGGCAAGTTCTTTCAATAATAAAACTTAGAAGAATAGGAATTTATCCTGAATATGAAGATTATGCTATTTGGGATTATATTCTTGATGATGAAATAAGTGATGAAATTTTAGTTATAGTTACTGATAAAAATGGAGAAATAGTAGATATTACTTGGGAAAGTTAAAATTTCATTTCTCCATTAAGTTAGAGATGGAGGATAATTTATGTATAAAATAATGTCAAATAATTTGACTGATTATGAAGCTATAAATCAGATAGAAGAAATTAATAGAATATTTAATGATAATAATATAGTAATTATGCCAGATTATCATGCTGGAAAAGGTTGTGTAGTAGGAACTACTATGCTGATAACTGATAAAGTTTGTCCTAACCATGTAGGTGTAGATATTGGTTGTGGAATAGCTGGTTATAAAATAGACAAGAGATATTTTAAATTTCATATAGAGAAATTAAAAGAGTTAGATGATATAATAAGAAAAAATATTCCAAGTGGATTATCAGTAAATAAGAGAAAATCAAAGTTTATCCCTAAAGGTTATGAGATAAAATTAAAAGCTAAGGTAGATAAACAATCTATGGATAGAGCTTATTTGAGCTTGGGAACTCTTGGAGGAGGAAATCATTTTATAGAGGTAGGAGAAAATGAAGAGTGTTATATTCTATTTGTTCACTCTGGAAGTAGAAATTTAGGAGTTCAAGTAGCAAGTTATCATCAAAATATTGCAATAGATACTTGTAATAAAGAGAGAGTAGAGTATATTTATAATATAACTAAAAATGTAGCTCCAGAAGAGAGAGAAAATATGATAGAGGAATATAAAAAAGAAAATCCTCATATTCCTAATACAAGCTGTTATTTAGAAGGAGTTTATTTAGAAGATTATCTCTTTGATATGAGAGTTATGGAAGAGTTTGCTTGTTTAAATAGAGAGATAATGATAAAAACTATTTTAGAGAAATTGGATATTCCCTTTGTTAAGGGAAATTATATAGAGAGTACTCATAACTATATAGAAGATTATAAAGGACTTCATATTTTAAGAAAAGGTGCTACATCAGCTAAAAAAGATGAAAAAGTTATAATTCCTTTAAATATGCGGGATGGAATTATCATAGGAATAGGAAAGGGGAATCCAGAATGGAACTATTCAGCTCCACATGGTACTGGAAGGATTCTTAGTAGAAAAAAAGCTAAAGAAAATCTATCTTTAGATGAATTTAAAGAAGTTATGGAAGGAATATTTACTACCTGTATATCTAATAACACCTTAGATGAATCTCCTATGGCTTATAAACCTATGGAAGAGATTTTAGAAGTTATTGGAGATACTATTGAAATAGAGGAGATAGTAAAACCAATTTATAATTTTAAAGCTAATTAAAATTTTAAAATTAAATTAGGAAGAATAAAAATGAAAAAATTATATATAATTAAAGGAACAATGGGAATTGGAAAAACAACTGTATCAAAGTTATTAAAAAATTCTTTAGATAGAAGTGTTTTTTTAGATGGAGATTGGTGTTGGGATATGTCTCCTTTTATAGTAAATGAAGAAACTAAAAAAATGGTTATTGATAATATAATTTATCTTTTAAATAATTTTTTAAAATGTAGTGAATACAAGAATATAATTTTTTGTTGGGTATTAAATTTAAAAGAAGTAGAGAAAGAAATATTAAGTAGGTTAAATTTAGAAAAAGTAGAAGTATTTTCTATCTCTTTAGTATGCAATGAGCTAGAATTAGAGAAAAGATTAAAAAAAGATATAGAACTAGGATTACGAAAAGAAGAAATTATATTGAAAAGTAAGGAGAGATTAAAAGATTATAAAAATCATGAGGGAATAAAAATAGAAGTTTCTAATTTAACTCCTATTGAAATAGTAAATATAATAAAAAATATAAAGTAAAATTAAAAAAATTATAAATAAAAATAGAAAAATTATTTAAAAATGAGAAAATTTTATTTTCTATTAAACTAAAAAATAATTTATAATTTTAAAGATAATTAAGGAGAACTCTATGGGAATTTTAACTAAGAAAATAATTAAAGAATTAGAAAATCAAGAGTATGCAGTTGATGTCCTACCAATACTAGATAAATTTCAAGTTAAAAATAACTATTCTGATGAAGAGATGGATAATGACTTAGAAGTTGCTCTTTGGAGAGCTTATGCTTATAATAATGTTAATAAATATGAGTTTTTTGAATTGACAGAAAAAACTCTTTCTAAAGTTAAAGAAAAAGGAATAAATAATAGTGAGTGGTGTTGTACCTATGCTTGTGCAATAGTTTATTTAAGAAGATTTGAAGAAGCTTTAGAATATTGTAAAAGAGCAGTAGAATTAGACCCTAAATATCCATGGGCTTGGTTAGAACTAGCAAAACTTTATTATAAGTTTAATTTATTAGATGAAGCTTATAAAGCGATAGAAACTGGACTTCAATTAAGACCTAATGCTTATACTTTTTTAACTTTAAAAGATGATATAGATAATGATAGAGGATTTGCTTTTTGTCTTACTCATTATGTTGATGAAGAAGTAGATAATGATGAATCTGAAGATGACCTTCTTAATATTGATGATGAGAAGCTATATAATGAATTTCTAAGTAGAAGTGATATAGAAAAAGAGATTATAATTTTAGATGAATTAGAAAAATTCCAAGAGATAATAGATTTGATTAATTCTCTTCCTAATGAGAAATTAACAGTTGGAATCTTATATTCTCTTTCTAAAGCATACAATAATAATTCTGAACCAGAAGAAGCTATAAAAGTTTTACTTAGACTGAAAGATAATGAAGAGAATACAGCTCTTTGGAATCATAGAATGGCTTATTCATATTTATGTTCAAATAATTTAGAGGAAGCTGAAAAATATATTGTAAAAGCCTTAGAAATAGAGCCTGAAAGAAAAAATTCAATAATGTTGTATAGATTAATATGCTCAAAGATAGGAAATGGTAAAGTTGAATCTGGAGAATCTGAAGTTGGATTAAAATACCTTTTAAAAGCTAGAGATTTAGCAACTGATGAAGAAACTATTATTTTAACTGAAAGAGATTTAGGCTGGGCATACGACCATATAAAAGAATATGAAAAGGCATATAAATATTTACAAAATGTTGTTACTTTAGGAAGAGATGATATTTGGGTACATTCAGAGTTAGGATTCTGTTTAGGTGGATTAGAAAAATATCAAGAAGCTATAAAACATTTTGAAAAAGCTATTGAAATGGGTAGAAATGATGATTGGATATATGCTAGACTTGGCACTATGTATGAAGAGGTAGAAAATTATGAGAAAGCTTTGGAGATTTTCTTAAGAGGACTTGAAGCAGAAGAAAAAAAATCAGAAATTTGGTTACTTTCAGAAATTGCTTGGATTTATAATAATAAAAAATCAGACTTTTCTAAGGGATTAGAGTATTTGAATAAAGCTAAAAAATTAGGAAGAGATGATATTTGGATAAATTCAGAATTTGGTTGGTTATATAATCATTTAAAAGACTATCCAAAGGGATTAAAACATATATTGAGAGCTAAAGAGTTAGGAAGAGATGATGAAGGGATTAATTATGAAGTTGGATTTTCTCTTAATAGAATGAATAGAGAGGAAGAAGCTTTAGAATATTTATTAAAATCTGAAAAATTAGGTAAAAATGATGAATGGCTTTACTCTGAAATTGGATATTGTTTTGATTGTTTAAATAGATATGAGGAAGCTTTTCCTTATTTAATAAAAGCTAGAGATAAAAGAGATGATGAGTGGATTAATTCTGAAATAGGTTATTGTTTAAATAGATTAGATAGATACGAAGAAGCTATTTTATATTTACAAAAAGCTAAGACTTTAGGAAGAAAAGATGATTGGCTATTTACTGAAATAGGATTTTGCTTAAAAAATTTAGAAAGATATGAAGAAGCTTTAAAATATCTATATAAAGCTGAAGAATTAGGAAAAGATAATGATTGGATTAATGTTGAAATAGCTGAATGTTTAACAGAAATGGATAAGTTAGAAGAAGGAATTATAAGACTTAAAAAAGCTCTTACTTATGAAGAGTGTGATAAACTTTATATAAACTCTGAAATAGGAAGAATATTAGGGAAAGAGGAAAATTATGAAGAAGCTTTAAAATATTTATATGAAGCTGAAAAATTAAAAAGTGATGATACCTGGGTTCTTTCAGAAATAGCTTGGAACATATTAAATATAGCTGATGAAATGGAAAGTAGTAAAGATAAGTTAAAGAATTATAAAAAAGGATTGGAATATTTAATTAAAGCTCAAGACTTAGGAAGAGATGACAAGTGGCTTAATGGACAAATTGGGTTTGCTTATATGAAACTTGAAAAATTTAAAGAAGCCATAAAATATTTTGAAAAAGCTAGATTTATAGAGCCTGATGATGAGTGGATATTATATAATTTAGGGGCAACTTATAGAAAGTATGGAGAAATATCAAAAGCAATAGAGTTGTTAAATATAGTTTTAGAGATGGGAGAATTTAAAGGTTGGACAGAATTAGAACTTGCTTGGTGTTACGCTCTAATTGATGAAAAAGAAAAAGCACAAAAATATTTAGAGGAAGTAGACTCATATATTGGAGGAGAAATTGCAAAATCTTTAGAAATTAAAAAAGAATACGATACAGTTAAACAATTAATTTCCAATAATATTTATTTATCATAAGATTAATATCAATACTATAAGAGATTAAGAGCAAAAAATTTTTTATAGTTATATTATTAATAATTAAAAATAAATCTTATTAAATAGAATTTATATAAAGAGAGAAATAAAATAAAAAAGCTCCTAAAAATAGGAGCTTTTTTTATATCTTCTTTTTGAGCATTTCTTTTGATTATCTTGTTCGCTACTCTACGAACATATCTTCTCTTTAAGTATTTTTTTTGATTACCCTATTCGCTACTTTACGAATAAATCTTCCTAAATAAAAATTTTATAGTACTATTATTTTTTATTTTTTATAATTTCTATTGCTTCTTCAACAGTTATTTTTTCTTCTGCAACATCTGAAAGAAAGGCTAACTCTTCTTTTGTATATACAAATCCAGCTAACTCATTACTATGAATAGCATAACTCATAGCTTCTATATTTTTTTCAATTCTTTTAGCTTTTTCAATTTCTTTTTTAGTCATTTTTTATCCCTTTAACATAATAATATTTTTATGTGAAATATCTATATTATAAGTATAATATAAAATTTTTATTTTTTCAAGTTCTAATTATCATTAAATATCAATGGTTTTTTATTAAAAAATTTTATTATAAATAATTGACTTTATAAAAAAAGTGAACTATACTTTAATATAACAAAAATACATTGAAACTAGTTAAGGAGGTATACTTATGTCACTGGTAACTAAAGAATGGGCTAAAGAATTTGAAGAAGCAGAATATCTTGATGAAGTAATAAAAGGATTAGAAGCATTACAAAAGGAAAATAACTATACAGATGAAGAGATGGATAATGATTTAGATGTCGCTCTTTGGAGAGCCTATGTTTATAACAATATGGATATGTATGAATATTATGAACTATCAGAAAAAACTCTTGCTAAAGTAAAAGAAGAAGGAGTGAAAAGTGGAGTTTGGTGTTATAGATATTCTTGTGCATTAGTTTACCTTAGAAGATTTGATGAAGCTTTAGAATATAGTAGAATGGGAACTGAGATAGAACCTAATTATCCTTGGGGTTGGTTACAACTTGGAAGACTATGCTATAAATTCAATCTTTTAGATGAAGCTTTTAGAGCTATAGATAAAGGATTGGAGCTTGTACCAAATGATTATGAATTTTTAACATTAAAAGATGATATAGAAAATGATAGAGGATATGCTTATGCAAACTCTCACTATATAAATGAAGAAGCAGATAAAAATTTAGAAGAAAGATTAATAAATATTGATGATGAAGAGTTATATAATCAATTTTTAAATAAAAGTGATTTAGAGAAAAAGTTAGATATGTTACATAAGGATAATCAACATAAAGAAATTATCAATATAATTACCTCTCTTCCAAAAGAACAATTAACTTACGATATTCTTGGAAAACTTGCAAGAGCATACAATAATAATGATGAATATGAAAAAGGAATGGAAGTTTTACTTTCACTAAAAGATGAGGGAGAAAATACATCTCTTTGGAATTTCCGTATAGGATATTCTTGTTATTATTCTGGAAAACTTGAAGAAGCTCAAAAATATTTTGAAAGATGTTTAGAGTTAAATCCTAATGAGCCAGATGGAGATACTCTTTTAAGATATACTTATTCTGATTTAGGAAATAAAAAAATAGAAGAGGGAAAAGATGAAGAAGCTATAGAGTATTTTAAAAAAATATTATCTATTGCAAAAGATGATGAGGGAATTATCTATGGAGAATCTGAATTAGCTTGGGCATATGACCATATGAGAGAATATGAAAAAGCTTATGAACATTTACAAAAAGTAGTGGAGTTAGGAAGAGATGATATTTGGTTACACTCTGAATTAGGATATTGCCTATCAGGATTAAATAGATTTGAAGAAGCTGTTGGAGAGTATAAAAAAGCTATAGAACTAGGAAGAGAAGACAGTTGGATATATGGTAGACTAGGATTAGCTTATAGAGAATTAGAAAAATATGATGAAGCTATGGAAAGTTATCAAAAAGGATTGGAAGTAGATTCAGAAGATGCTTATATTATTTCTGAAATAGCTTGGATATATGATAATATAAAAAATGATATTGAAAAAGGTTTAGAATATCTTAATAAAGCTAAAGAACTAGGAAGAGATGATATCTGGATAAATTCTGAATTTGGTTGGGTATATAATCATATTAGAGAAAATGAAAAAGCTTTATCATATATAGAAAAAGCTATGGAATTAGGAAGAAATGATGAATGGATTTATTTTGAAAAAGGTTATGCTCTTGCTAGAATAAATAAAATAGAGGAAGGAATAGAATGCTATAAAAAAGCTAAAGAATTAGGAAAAAATGATGTAGGAGTCAATGCTGAAATTGGATATTGGCTAAATGCTTTAGGAAAAAATCAAGAAGCTCTTGAGTATTTAGAAATGGCCAAAGAATTATTAGGAAAAGATGATTCTTGGATAGATTCAGAAATAGGCTTTTCTTTAAATAGATTAGATAGATATGAAGAAGCTGTTTTATATTTACAAAAAGCTAAATCTTTAGGAAGAGAAGATGATTGGATATTTACTGAAATAGGTTTCTCTTTAAAGAAATTAAAAAAATATAAAGAAGCTTTAGAAAATTATTTAAAAGTAGAGGAACTAGGAAGAAATGATGACTGGATAAATATTGAGATAGCTGAATGTCTTGGAGAGTTAGGAAATATAGAAGAAGCGATTATAAGATTACAAAAAGTACTTACATTTGAAAATTGTGATAAAATATTGGTAAATTCTCAAATAGGATATTTATATGGAAAACTAAATAAATCTAAAGAAGCTTTAAAATATCTGTTTGAAGCTGAAAAACTTGGAAGAAAAGATATTTGGTTATATTCAGAAATAGGTTGGAATTTATCAGATGATTCTACAAAATATAATGAAGCTTTTGAGTATCTTAATAAGGCAATAGAATTAGGAAGAGATGATAACTGGATTTTTGGACAATTAGGATTTGTTTCATCCAAACTTAACAAGAAAAAAGAAGCACAAAAATATTTTGAAAAAGCTTTATTTATAAATCCAGATGATACTTGGGTTGCATATCATTTAGGTATGGTTTATAGAAAAGGTGGAGAAGTTCAAAAAGCTATAGAAGTTTTAGAAAATAGTTTAGAAAATACATTATTTAGAGGTTGGGTAGAATTAGAGCTTGCTATTTGCTATGCTTTAATAGAAGATAGAGAAAAAGCTCAAAAATATTTAGAGATTGCTGAATCATTTATAGGAGGAGAAAAAGAAAATTCTTCTGATGTAAAAAAAGATTTTGATATGGTAAAACAATTATTACAACCATTAAATTTATTATCATAATTTAATATGAAAAGAGTTGATATAAAATAGAACTTATCAACTCTTTTTTATATAAAAATAACTTATTTTCGTCTTTTAATTATAATAAAAATATGATATAATACTCAACAGAAAAACATATTTTTGTAATGCTAAGAGAGGTGATGCCCAAAGTAAAATTATTTTAAAAAGAATAATTTTATTATGGGCATTTTTTTATGGGGGGATTATGGAAGAGGATGGAATAAAGAAAATTTTTATTTATGCAATTAGATTAATAGCTGGAATATTATTATTTATAAATTTATTAGATACTTGGATGATGTTTTGGACTAGGAGTAGCAGAGCAGAAAAAAAACTTGAAAGATATTTAGAAAAGACCTATGGAGAAGAATTCTATATAGGACATTTTGGTAAAAGAAGAATAAATAAAGATAAAGTATGGTATGAGGCTGGAATAATTTTTCCTAAAAGTTATCTTGGGACATATAAACAAAATGATGAATATTATTGGGGAACAGGATTTGTTGAGATAAAAGGAATGTATTTAGACCCAGGAGATAATTTTGGAGCAGTAGTATTAAATGAGGGAGCTAGTGAATTCTTTTTACCCAAATTAAAAGAATTATTTGGAGATAATGTTTATACTGTTTTTGATGTACAAGGATATTATGAGAAAAGAAACTTTATTGAAGAAATGGAAAGAAGAAAAGAGGCATTTGAAAAGTATGCTATAACTAATGGAAATCCTACAATAGGAAAAATTTTTATTTTTGGTAGAGTGAAAGATGAAAAAGATAAAGAGTGGTATAGAAAACAAATTTTTGAATTTGTAAAATTTTATAAAGAAAGTGGATATTTTAACTTTGTAACTTTACATATAAATGTTATTGATGAAAGAATATTGGCTTTAAATTCATATGACTATATAAAAAATTTAAAAAGAACAGGAAATGTAAATGAAGATTTAAAAGTTTTAGATGAGCCATTTAAAAATACTACAAAAGAAACAATAGAGTATGAGCTTGAAGAAGGTTTATCAAAAAGTAATATTTATGAGATAATGAATAACTATGGAGCTTATTTATTAACAACTACTGTTACATCTCCAAAAAGACTTATGGCTAATACAGAAAAACAACCTATAAATAAATATGAAAAAGCTAATGATATTTTATTTGAAGGAGAAAAGTTAGAAGTAAAAGATGGAGTTGTAAGAGAAAGTTCTGCAGATGAAAAATATTATATGACAGAATATAAATCTAAAGAAAGAAATGGTGTTTCTAAACAATATGATAGTACAGGAAAAATTGTTTTATGGGAAGGTAGTTACAAAGATGACAAATTAGAAGGTCTTTTTAAAGAATACTATGAAGATGGAAGTTTAAAATCAGAGGGAGTATATAAAAATGATAAGTTAGAGGGGGAAGTTAAAAATTATTATGAAAATGGAAATATAAAGTCAAAAATTATATATAAAAATGGATTAGAAGAAGGAAAAGCTCTATATTATTATAATAAAAGTGAAGTTATTTTAGAAAAAGAGAAAATGTATAAGGGTGGAAAATTAAATGGAAAATCAAGAGAATATTATTCTGATGGAACATTAGCCAAAGAAACTGAGTATAAAAATGATGAAAAAGATGGAATAGAAAAAGAATATAATTTTGATGGAGTATGTGAAAGAATGACCACTTTCAAAGCAGGATTTAGAAATGGAATAGAAAAAATATATACATCAGATGGAGAGTTAATAGAAGAATCAAATTATCAAAATGGTAGACTTCATGGAGATGTTAAAAAATATTATGAAAGTAAAAAATTAAAATTCTATGGAGTTTACAAAGAAGGTAGAGAAATAAGAAAAGAAGAATACTACTATAATGGAAAAATAAAAGAAATGTACGACTATGATAAAAGAATTAGAAAAATTTATAGTGAAAATGGGATATTAGTAAGTGAAACTATCTATGATAAAACAAAAGATTTTAAATGGATAGAAAAAGAATACAGAGAAGATGATGGAACATTACATTATATTCATTATTTTGAATATCATAAACCTGCACTTCCATCTCAAGAATTTGATAGAGATGGAAAAGAGATAACAAGAAAAACACCAGGAGTAATAAAATTTTTAGAAAATTTTGAAGGTAATAATTAAAAGGAGTTAAAATGAAAAAGATATTTTTATTAGGGATACTGTCTTTACTTCTTATGGGAAATGGAAAGATAGAATACTCAAAAGATGTTTATATAAAAGATAATAAAATGTAGAAAAAATCTGATAAAAGTTTATATACAGGAAATGTGTATAAGACTTTTAAAAGTGGTACTAAAGAAGTTCAATATATAAATGGAGAAAAAACAGGAAATGAAAAAATCTTTTATTTAGATGGAAAATTGAAAGCTGAAAAAGTAATAAAAGATGGAATAAGTTATGTAAAAATATATTATCCAAATGGAAAACTTGCTTTTGAAGAAACAATAGATAAAAGTAATGGCATAGAAAAGATAGAAAATAAATATTATTATAAAAATGGTAATATAAAATCAGAAACAAAAAGAAATAGAAATATAAAATCTGATAGATTAATTTCAGTTTATAATATTGAATACACTATATCTGGAGAGATTAAAAAGAAATATATAGATGATGGAAATAATAAAATTACACAAAAAGTTTTGGAAAAGAAAGATATAGAAACTTATGAGGAATACACAAAGAAAGATTCTAAATATATTGGAAAATATATATCTTATAAAGATGGAGCCTTAAAACAGGAATTAATTTATGATGAAAATGGTAATTTAACAGAGGAAAGTAAAGTTTACAATGAAAGTGGAGAAGTCCAAAAGAATTTATTTGTAACTTCATTAAATGATTTTTATAATAAAGAGATAACAGATAATATTATAAATATTTCTAAAAGTGATACAAAAAATAAATATCAATTAGAATATGAAGATAAAAATGGAAATTTACATAAGGATATAATCTCAAAAGATTTTTATTTAGATAGTGGTGTCAAGTATAATGATTATGGCTTAGTAGAATTAGAGGAACCTTCAAAAAATAATAAAGCAGAGGGAGTGTTCAAAAGATATAAAAATGGATTATTAGTTTCTGAAAAATTTTATAAAGATGGTTTCCAAGAAAAGAAAAAAGATTATTGGCTAGAATTTCCAAATAATGAATATATTATTAGTGAGTATATAGATGTCAATTCTACAAAAACTTGGTATCCTAACGGGAAATTGAGAAATGAAGAAAAAATGGAGGGAGAAAATATCATTGAAAAAAGATATGCTCCTAATGGTGAGTTGGCTTATGAAAGATTTTATAAACCTAAAAAGGAAGTTTATACAATAGGAAAAGAATTAATAGACGAGAAACAATATCTTCCAAAATATTTTTCAGCAGTAGAGATTCGTGGAAATTGTGAAGTACATTTTTCTAATGGAAAATTAGCATTTCGTGGAACATATGATAAGGGAAAAAGATTGATTGGAGATACAGAGATGTATAGAGAAGATGGTTCTCCAGTATATAAAATAAAATATGAAAAGAATAAATTTGGACATAATTTACCAACAGATATAAAAATTTATTATCCTAATGGAAATTTAAAATATGAAAGAATATTGAGAAATGATGTAATTACCCTTGAAAAAAGTTATTATGAAGATGGCAAAACTATGTATCTTGATATAAGAGATGAAAATGGTAAAACAAAAACAGAGGAAAGATATTATCCTAATGGAAAATTAGCAGGAAAAACTTTCTATATAGATGAAGAAAAACAGATAAAAGATGGTGAGTATTTAAGATATTATCCTAACGGAAATTTAAAAATTGCTGGAAATTATAAAGATGGAATATTAGTTGGAGAATACAAAGAATATTACTCTAATGGAAACTTAAAATCTTCTATAAACTATGATACTTTAGAAGGAACAACATATTATAGAGACAATAAATTAAAAACAAAATCTATATCAGAAAATAATTCCAATGTAAATAATATATATAGTTATTATACAAATGGAAAATTAAAGAGTAAAAGTTACTATGATACAAATAGTGAAAAAATAAAAAATGAATCTTATTATTTGAATGGAAATTTAAAAACTTCCGATAATATTATATATTACTCTAATGGCAATATAAAAGAGAAAAAAATCTCTAATGATGAATATATAAAATATTATATAAATGGACAAATAATGGAAGAAAAAACTTTAGATAAAACTATTGTTTATGATGAAGATGGACAAAAAATTTCTGAAGAGATTATCAATAAAAAAGAAAATATTTTTAGCTCAGATACAGAAAAAGTTACTATAAAATATTATGTAACAGGAGATGTAGAAACAAAGACTTATACAACAGCTGATAGTTTTATTATAGAGTATTATGACTATGCAGAAAATATAATAGGAAAAGAAAGTAATACATATAGAGGTAACGAAATAACAACTTATAATGATTGGGAAGAAGTTTTAGAAAAATCTAATTATTAGATGAAAGGATGAAAATGAAAAAGATAATTTTAGGTATGTTTATAATCTTTAATTTTCTATTAGGAAATGAAATTTCAATAGAAGATTTAGATTTTAAAAATAATAGATATTATGAAAAAAATAGTGAAAAACTTTTTAATGGAGAAGCATTTTCAAGAAGTTCTAATTTTATAGAAGTAGACCAGATAAAAGATGGAATAAAAATTTCAGGGAAGAAAAATAGAATTTATGATAATTTTCTTGTATCAGAATTTACTTTTGATGTAAATAAAGTTTTTTTGGAGAAGGTTATTTACAAATTTGATGGAAGTTATAATGTTTCAAAATTAATGTCCGATAAATCAATGAATGAAGAATATTATAGTAATAAAAAAATCAAAGAAAGCCACACTTTTACAAAAATAAAATTAGATAAAGAAAAAATTATAGAATGTGTCAATAGTCCTCAACAAAAAATTAGATTTGGTGACCAAAAATATATTTATCAGTATAATTCTTATGATATGGAAGAAAATCTAATGTTAGATTACACAAAAGATTATATAAATAATAAAGAGATAAGAATAGAAGATGGAATAAAGACAGAGAAAAGTAAAAATGAAAATAAAGTTTATTATGAAGATGGGACTTTAAAAGAAATAAATGGAACTCTATATAATGAGGATAAGACAATTTTGGAAACAGAAAATTTTTGGGCTTTAGAATCAGATGCTTTAGAAGAAATATTGAGTGAAGAGTTTGAATATTTACAAAATGGAAATCCTTATTGGAATAAAGAAAAAATAATATCTTCAACAGAAGGAGATTTACCATTTTTAAATGAAAAATTTATAACAAAAGAACTTATTTTAAAAAATGATAGAGCAGTTTATAAAATCCAAGGTTATGAGGAAAATTATATTGTAGAGGTACTAATAAATTCTACACTTTCTTCTCCAGACAAATATAGAGTGATAGCTTTTAATAAGATAAAAAAATATGATGATAGGGGAAAATTAATTTTTGATAAAGATTATAAAATAGAGAATAATAAAATAATTTTTACAAAGAATAAATACCATAAAAATGGAAAAGTAAAATATTCTATAAAAGAAGAGTTTAACTTAGATGATATAAAAAGAACTATCGCAACTTTCCAAAGAGATAAAAAGTTAGATAGAGAAGGACAATTAGAATTATTTATAGATTCTAATGAAACTCAAGCAAAAAATAACGGGAAAATAATTAATAGTAATAAATATTGTAAAATAAATTTAGATTATGAAATAGAAGAATATGAGACAAATGGAAAATTAAAATATAAAGGAATTTTTACTCAAGATAGACTATTTAATGAATACTATGTTGATAATAGAGTTGTATCTTCTCGTGAAAAAATTAAAGAAGATAAAATGATTAAAGAAATAGAAAAAGTATATTTTAAAAGTGGAAATATTAGAAATGAAAGAATTACATACTATGATTTAAAAGGTAATGAATATCAAAATATTAAAAAAGAATATAATCCAAAAGGGAGTTTAATAAAAGAATATTTACAAAATAGAGATATAAGAGAAAGAAAAGAGTATTTTGATAATGGAGCAATGAAAAAACACCTAAGTGATAAAAATGATGTAGATTATTTATATGAAGGATATTATAGAAATGGAAAAGTATATTTTAAAATGGAAAGTTTAAATTATAAAACAAGAACTCTTAATATTTATAATAGTGATGAAAGTTTAAGAGAAAAGCAGTTAATTTATTATGATGAAAATTGGAATGAGATTAGAAGAGAAAATATTTAATTATGGAGGAGAATATGGAAAATCAAAAAAGTATTGTACTAGATTATTTAGAAAGTGGTTTAAAGAAAAAGAATGAGATAATGTTTAATTTAAAAAATATGGAGAAATTTAATTTTTCTAAAAATAAAATTTATATCTTTATTTTTCTGCATATTGTTACTATATTAGGATTTTATATAATATTTTATATAATTAGTAAACCTGTTTTTTATTATAAAAATTTTATGGAATATGTATTAAGCCCTGTATTGTCTGTAATTAATATTATAGCAATTATATATATGATTGCACTTATTATAACATTAAAACAAAGAGTAATTAAAATATATTTTGATAACTCGTATATAAAAATAAAATTATTTAAAAAAGTATATTTTGATGATATTGCAACAATTAGAGTTTCTCAAATAAAAAATAAAGTAGAGATAGGGATAATAAAGTATAATGGAGAAAACATCACTTTAGATACAGAAATAAAAAATCCTAACTCTATTGAAAAAATTACAAAAGAAGAAGAAAATTTTGAAAAATTTTTAGTAATATTAAAAGAAACTTTTAAAGAAAAGCTTATAGTGGAGGAATATCAGAGAGAAGCTACTAAAAAATCTATTTTAAAAATTATCGGAAAAGTTATAGTTGTATATATTATAATAAATTTACTTTCATCTCTAACTAGTAAAATGATGACAAATTATACAAGAGGAAAAGATTTTTCGAGAAATGGTGTTGAGACTGAAACTTATGGTGGTGGATATGCAGAAATTCCTTATAAACATGGGCAAAAAAATGGAATAGCAAAATATTATACAAGTGATAAAAGACTTGAAAAAGAGGTTGAATATAAAAAAGGAGAAAGAGTATTTGAAATTGAATATGATAAAAATGGAAAACTTTATATGGAAACAAAATATAAAAATGATAAAATAGAACATCATAAAAGTTACTATCCAAATGGAAATATAGATATGGAATTTATATATGAAGATAATTTTTCTAAAGAGAAATATTTTTCAGAAGATGGAGTTCTTGTTAAAGAGGAAAATTATAAAGATGGGGAACCTCATGGAAAAAGAACTGTTTATTATCCAAATGGAAAAACTTTTATAGAACTAGAATATAATGAGGGAAAAGTAGTTTGGCCTATTAAGGTTTATGATAAAGATGGAAAATTAAAATTAGAAGAAGTAGCAAGAGGTTCAGATAATTTTATTGAAAGAAAAATATATAATAATGATGGAAAACTTAAAGATACACAAATTATTAAAAAAGAAGATTTAGAAGTTTGGGAAATATATTATAATAAAATTCGTGCTCTTAACTACTTTACACAAAAAGGAGTTATGGAAAGGGAAATTGAGCTTTTAGAAAAAATATAGATAAGGTGATTGTATGAAAAAAATAATACTTGGATTTTTAATTCTCTCTTCTTTAGCTTTAGCAGATAAACACCCTGATAAAAGAGCTGACTTGTACCTTAAAGATGGAAAATATTATTCCCCAGACATTAATGATGTTTTTACAGGGACTTTAATTTATGCTACAAAACCAGAAAATATAGATTATCTTGAGATAATTTATAGAGATGGATTAATTTCAGAGGAAAAAGAACTTTATGAAAGTGGTGCTATAAAAAAATTAACAAAATATGATGAAGAGGAAGATGCCTATTTAGAAGAAAAATATTATGAGGACGGAACTTTATCTCAAAGAAAATTAATAAAAGATGGACAAGAAAGAATAGTTTTTATTAATGATAACAATATTCCTAATGATAGAAATTATTTTTCTTTTGATGGAAGATTAGATAAAAAATTAGAAGTGAATGGTGATGTACGAATAAGATATAGAAAAGAAGATAATTTTGTAAATGATGCTGACCTTTATTCTAAATTTTATAATGATATTAATATAAAAGAGGAAAAAACAGGAAATTTAGAAAATTTTTCTAGAAAATATGAATATGGGCTTTTAGTTAATGAAAGTTATAATAAAGTCAATGAGAAAGAAAAAATCATAAAACAAATAAATTTTGAAGATAATATTTTGACTGTAACAGAAGATAATAAAGAAACAAAATATTATTTGAATGGTAATAAAAAATATGAAGATATTACCTTCAAAGATGAAAATAATATTTTACATAATGAAACAAGATATTTTGATGAAAGTGAAAAAATAATTTCTGAAAAAATATATTTGAATAATGATTTAAAGAAAGAATATAAAGATAAAGATTATGAAAATTATATGGAAAGATTAAATAAAAATCTTCCTTATACTATAAAGTATCCAGATGGAAAAATAGCTTATGAAAAATATCTTACTAAAGATAATAAAACAATAGAAAAGTATTTTTCAAAAAATGGAACTTTAACTTTTTCAGGAGAATATTATCCTAATATCTATAAGAAAAGCATAAAAAAATTAATAAATGAATATGATGATGGACTTGAAGCAAAAGTTGAGTTACCTAAAAATATAAAAAGATATACAGTTGAGGGAAAACTTATATTTGAGTCTAAATTTGAAGAAAATAAAAAATTTACTAAATTTCATAAAATAAGTTATCATAAAAATGGAAAAATTTATTATGATGAATTAGAAACAATAGATAATACAACAGATATAATGGTTAGAGAATTAAAAAGATATGATGAAAAAGGAAATTTAGAATATAGTCTAAAATTAGACAATAAAATAAAAACCGAAAGTGCATATAGAGATAATAAAATTCAATATAAATATGAATTAAGAAAAGAAGATGGAGACCTAATAGAAGAATATAGTATTTACTATAATAATGGAAAGAAAAGATATTCAGATGAGTATCATACAAATTATAGAACAGGAAAAGGTTTTAATTATATAAGAACCTATGATTTAGATGGAAAAATGAAGAAAGAATCTAAAAGAGAATATCAATATTAGGAGAAATTATCTATGAAAGAAAAAAATAATATTAAATTTAAAATAATAGTATTTTTATTGATTGCATTGGGAATAGGAAGTGAATTTTATCCTTATAAAAAAGTTATACAAGACTATCGAGAATATAAAAAGAGAATAGCTCCATATACTGCAGATAGAGAGGTATTTTATCCTGACGGAGTTTTAAAATATAAAAAAGAGGGAAAAAAAGAGGAGTATTATCATAGAAATGGTGCTTTAAGAAGAGTACAAGAAAATTCTAAAGCTGATATTAGATATGATATTGGAGGAAATGTTATAGAAAGATTTGCCCAAGAAGAGAGTAAAGTAGAAAATGGTGTAGACAAAATATACTCTGTTAATGGGAATATAGTAGCAGAATCTAATTATAAAAATGGAAAATTGGATGGAAGTAAAAAAATATATTTCATTGACTCAAAAGATATTTTTGCAGAAGAAAATTATAGAGATGGAATGAAAGTAGGGGAGCAAAAGTATTATTTTAAAAATGGAGATATAGAAGTTTATGAAAAATATGATGAAAATGGAAAATTAAAAATTAAAAATGAATTTTTCTTTTCAGGAGAACCAAAATCTTCTTATGATTTCACAGAAAAAAATAGAAGAGAAACTGTAGAGTATAATGAAGATACTAAAAAAATAAAAGAGAAAGAGATAATTTTATATTCTGATAATGAAGAAATATTAGAAGAAATTAAAGAACACTATAATGAAAATGGAATTAAAAGATATATAACAAAAGAAGTAAAAAAATCTAATTTAGAAGAAACAAATATTTATTATGAAAATGGAAATCTTCAATATACTTATTATGAATTATTTGGTAAAAGAATGCCTATTGGAAAAACATATTATAAAAATGGAAATCTTGATACAAATAATTATTATGATGAAACTAATAAAAAACTTATATCAGAAAAGTATTTTGAGAATGGGAAACTTGAATCTAAAACTATTCATGAAAATAAAGAGATGATTAGTGATATAGAATATTATATAGAATACAGAAATAATGGAAAGAAATTTTATGAGGTAAAAAAAGTAGGGGATAAGAAGATAGAAAAGTTTTATGGAAAAACAGAAAAATTATTATATGAAAATGTGATAGAAGGTGATAAATAATGGAAAATCTATATGATAAACTTTGGGAAAATACAAAAACTTGGAAGTTTGACCCCTTTGTATTTATAGTCTGCTTATTTACCTTAAAAAATTATCTTATATCAATTCCACTTAACCTTAGTATACTTGTTTTTTATTGTATGTTAAGTGAAAAATATACTATTAAACATTCAAAAAAGTTTTTTTTATCTTATTTATTATGGGGAATAGTATTTTTAATTCTGATTATTATAATAACTGTTCCTGTAATATTCTTTTTAGGATTTGATGATGCTGGAAGTATAAGCTCTGAAACAAAAACTTTTATAATGTCTGGCTCTCTTCCTATGATATTTAGTAGTATAAAAATTTTATTTTCAGTAATTTTATCATATAAATCTCAAAAATGTAAAAGATTGGCATATGAAGAATATGAGGAATCTAAAAAGGGAGAGGAGGAAAATTTGTGAAAAAAATAATTGTTTTAGGAAGTTTAATTTTAACTTTATGTAGTTGCAGCTTTTTAGAGCCAAAAACAGAAGTAGGAGCTTATGGAATGGAGGCAGCAGCTTTTGCTCTTTCTCCAATAATTTATCCAGTTGCAAAAGTAAAAGAGGAATTTAAGTTCCAAGTGGAACAATCTCAAGAGGAAAAAGAGAGAAAGCAAGGCTTAACAACTGTACCTGGAAAATCAAAATCACAAGGATATTTTAGCAGTGATTGGTTTATGGGAAATTTTTATAGGAATGAATATGTTATATATGATATTTTTTCTGACAAAAGTGGATTTATTACAGAAAGAAAAGGGTATCTTCCAAGTGGACAATTAATAGTCCATGAAAAATTTAGAAGAAGAGAAAAAGTTTATGAAAAAGTATATTATCCAAATGGAAAACAATATTATTTAGTAGACCATGATAATTCTCAATATATATCTTATGATATAAATGGAAATTTAACAAAAAATTTAACAGGAAAAGAAAAGTTAACTAGAGAATACTATGGAGAAACTTTAATTAAGGAAAGTTACTCTAAGGGAGAAATGAGATATTGGAAAAATTATTATGATACAGGAGCTCCTAAAGGAGTAGAAGTAACAAATATGATTCTTGAAGACCAAAAATTATTTTCAGAAGCTGAAAAAACATTAAAAGATTGGAATGAAGTTTATGAAGGGGTAAGAAAATCTGAAAAAACAAAATATAATGGAAAATATAGAATTTACTCACCAAACGGTGATATTTATGCAGATTTTAATTTCAAAAATGGATATGCTGTTGGAGAGCAAAAACAATATTATTGGAATAGTAAAAAATTATTTTCAAAATTTATATATGTAAATGGAAATTTAGAAAAAATTATATACTATTTTAAAAATGGAAAGATTAAAGAAATCCATGATAATAACTCATATAAAAGCTATAATTTAGCTGGACAACTAATAGGAGAAGGGAATAGTAAAGGAAGAAAAGAATATTATAATGGAAAGTTAATAGTATTTAGACCAAAAACTGCTGATTGGGCTGATGATGAAACTAAATATTATTTAGATGGAAAACTAAAAGCTCAAATGCAATTTGTGGATAATGATTCTAGAATAAGAGTATTAACTTATTATCATTATAATGGAAAGAGAAAAGAAGAATACATAAGTACTATTTATCCTGACCAATTATCTATATACAGAGAATATTATATGAATGGAAAAATGAAATATGAAGAGATAAAAAATAGCGATATATATAGAAAAATAATAAGATTTTATGATATAAATGGAAATCTTTTAAAAGAAAAAAATCAGAAATTTTAAGCCATAGACAAATATATATAAAAAATCGTCTTAAAAGAAAAAAGAAAGGGAAGACTGATTATGGAAATTTGGTTTGCTATAGGAATTATATTTTTAATAATTGAAGGAATTAGTTTTGGTCTAATTTCAATTTGGTTTTCTTTAGGTGCTTTTATAACTATGTTTTTTTATAAATTGGAATTTATGAATCAGTTTTATATATTTGTAGTAACTTCAGGAATATTTTTAATTTTTATAAGAAAAATAGCTGTAAAAAAGTTTAAAGGAAAGAGTAAGGACTTAAATAGAATTCAAAATAAAAAAGTCAAAATTGAAAAGGTTGAAGAGAGAGGAGGAGAGAATATATATACAGTTTTTCTTGATGGGAAATATTGGTATGGTATTTCTGAAGAAAAACTTACTCTTGATGAAATTGTTAATGTAAAAAAAATAGAAGGAAATAAACTTATACTAGAAAAATCTAAATAATATTAGGAGGGACAAATGCTTTTTATATTTTTACTAATTTTAGTTATTATAATTTTAGCTGCTATTCATATAAGAATAGTTGCTCAGTCACAAGCTTATGTTATTGAAAGATTAGGAGCTTATTTAACTACTTGGGATGTTGGTTTAAACATTCTTATACCTTTCATTGATAGAATTGCTAAAAAAGTTTCTTTAAAAGAACAGGTATTGGATTTTCCACCACAACCTGTTATTACAAAAGATAATGTTACTATGCAAATAGACTCTGTTATATATTTTCAAATTACAGACCCAAAATTATATACATATGGTGTTGAAAGGCCACTTAATGCTATTGAAAATTTAACAGCTACAACTCTTAGAAATATTATTGGAGAGATGGAGCTTGACCATACCCTTACTTCAAGAGATACAATAAATACTAAAATGAGGGCTATACTAGATGAGGCAACAGACCCTTGGGGTATAAAAATTAATAGAGTGGAATTAAAAAATATTATTCCACCAGCAGAAATTCAAGATGCTATGGAAAAACAAATGAAAGCTGAAAGAGAAAGAAGAGAATCAATATTAAAAGCAGAAGGGCAAAAAAAATCAGCTATTCTTGTGGCTGAGGGAGAAAAAGAAGCTGCTATATTAAGAGCTGAGGCTAAAAAAGAAGCTGAGATAAGAGAGGCTGAAGGAAGAGCTGAAGCTATATTAAAAATTCAAAATGCTCAAGCAGAGGGAATAAAACTTTTAAAAGAAGCTGGAGCAGATAAATCTGTACTTGCTCTAAAGAGTATGGAAACTTTTGTAAAAGTGGCTGATGGACAAGCTACAAAAATAATAATTCCTAGTGATTTACAAAATCTTACAACATTTAGTGAAATTTTTCATGAGGGAACAAAAAAATAGTTTTTTTAAGAGTTGGGTAACCAACTCTTTTTTTAAACTTTTTATAAAAAAATAAACTCTAAATAACGACTAAATTACAAAGGAGTATTACTATGAAGAAAAAATTATTATTTTATTTTTTATTTTCTACTTTAGCTTTAGCTAGTGTAGATGTAAAGACAATATCAAAAAATGAAGAAACAGAAAAATATAAATATGAATTTTCATATCCTGAATTTATTTTAAATGAAAAATCTTTATCAGTAAATAATGAGATTGAAAAAATTGTTAATGATAATATAAAAGGGTTTAGAAAAGAGGGAATGAATAATCCACATAAAAATAGACCTTATGAAGCTAAGATGATTTTTAAAGAGTTCAAAAATAATTTTGGGATAACATCTACTTTGGTAATGAATTATTTTTATACAGGAGGAGCTCATGGAACAACAGGACTTACTTCTTATAATATAAATTCAGAAACAGGAAAAAATCTAGCTTTTAATGATATTTTTTCTAAAGGAGCGAAAAAATATTTTGAGCAAGAGATAATTAAAAAAATAGAATCTGAGTTAAGAAAACCTTTAGAGAAAAGAGATGTTAATTATTTTGGTGAAAAAACAATGAGGGCTGTTGATTTGGATAATGCTGTTTTGTTTTTTAGAGGAAATGAATTTGTAATTAGATACCAACAATATGCCATAGCACCTTATTCAGAAGGTACACCAGAATTTACATTTACAAAAGAGCAAATAGAAAAATATTTAAAAATATAGTGGAGTGATATTATGGGAGCTTTAACAGGATTAAAAATTTTAGATTTTTCAACATTATTACCAGGACCTTATGCTACTCTTATGTTAGGGGATTTAGGAGCTGATATTATAAAAATAAGTGCTCCTGATAAAAAAGATATAGTGGCTGATTATCCTCCTTATATAGATGGTTGTGATATTACTGCCAATCAAGCTTGGCTTGGAAGAAATAAGAAAAATCTTTTTCTTAATTTAAAAACAGAAAAAGCTAAAGAAATTATATATAAATTGATAAAAGAATATGATATAGTAATTGAACAATTTAGACCTGGAGTAATGGATAGATTAGGATTTGGTTATGAAGATTTGAAAAAAGTAAATCCTAAAATTATATATTGTTCTCTAACAGGTTATGGACAAACAGGACCTTTAAAAAATAATGCTGGCCATGATATAAACTATCTTGCTAGAAGTGGAAATATGAATTATTCAGGAAAAGAAAATATAGGCCCTGTGTTAACAAATATGCAAATAGCAGATATAGGAGTTGGTTCTCTTCATTCTGTTATAGGTATTCTCTCTGCTGTATATTTCAGAGAAAAAACAGGAAAAGGACAATATATTGATATATCTATGTTTGATGGACTTATTCCATTTCATGCTATGGAAGGGGCAAGTTTCTTAGTTAATGGAATAGAACCACAAAGAGAAAAAACAAGACTTAATGGTGGAAGTGCCTATGATTTTTATGAAACAAAAGATAATAGATATTTAAGTGTTGGTTCTCTTGAACCAAAATTTTGGGAAAACTTTTGTAATTGTATAGAACTTCCAGAACTTATCAAAGAAACAGTAATGCCTGAAAATGTAAAAGAGATGAAAGAAAAAATTAGAAAAAGATTATTAGAAAAAACTTTAAAAGAATGGCTGGATATATTTGAAGGAAAAGATGTTTGTGTAGAACCTGTTTTAAATATGAGGGAAGCTTTGTTAGAAGATGAACATATAAAAGATAGAAAATTAGTTGTAGACGTAAAAGTAGCTAATTCTCAAGAAAAAATTGTAAAGCAAATGGGAACTCCATTAAAACTTTCAGAATGTCCTATAGAATATAAGGAAAGTGGATATCCTTTAGGTTACCACACAAAAGAGATACTTGAAAAATTAGGATATTCAGAAGAAGATATTAAAAACTTAATAGAAGTTGGAGCAACATCTCTGTATGAAAAATAATTATAAAAAATATTATAAATCTCCTATTGGACTTCTAGAAATAATTTATGATGAAAATTATATAAATTCTGTGGAGTTAATAGAAAATATAGATTTTGAAAATAATCAAAGTGATGATATAGGAGAAAAAGCCGTAAAACAATTAAAAGAATATTTTTTAGGACAGAGAAAAAAATTTGATTTACCATTAAACTTTAAAGGAACAGATTTTCAAATAAAAGTTTGGAAAGAATTGGAAAAAATTCCTTATGGTGAAACTAGAACTTATAAAGAAATTGGTATAAATGTAGGATGTCCAAAGGGAGCTAGAGCCATAGGAAATTCTAATAATAAAAATCCATTTATAATAGTAATTCCATGTCATAGAGTTATAGGAAGCAATGGGAAATTAGTTGGATATGCAAAAGGATTAGATATAAAAAAATATCTTCTTGATTTTGAAAAAGAAAATATATAAATAAAAACGCTAAAGAGAGGAAAAATCCAATCTTTAGCTTTTCTTTTATTATTTTTTCTCTTCTTCTTTTGGAAGAATAAGATTTAGTAATAAAGCAAGTAGAGTTGACATTACAACACTAGAACCAAATATTAATTTTATAATTTGAGGAAATTGAGCAATAGCTTGTGGTACTTGACCTATCCCAGAACCTAAAGCTACAGATAATCCAACTATTATCATTGTTCTTCCAGTAATTCCATTTTTACTGATAATTTGTATTCCAGTCATACTTATCATAGAGAAAACTGTTATAGTTCCCCCACCGATTACAGCTGAAGGAATTGTATTTATTATAGCTCCAAATTTTGGCATAAAACCAGCTATTAATAAAAATGTAGCAGCCATTCCTATTACATATCTACTTACCACTTTTGTTAATACTACTAATCCAACATTTTGTGAATATGTTGCTGTTGGAAAAGAGTTTAAAGCAGAAGCTACTAAAGCACTGAAACCATTTCCAATAACTCCACCAGACAACTCTTTATCAGTAACTTCTCTATTCATTCCTCCTAAAGTGACAGCAGATAAGTCTCCTACAGCTTGAATAGCAGTTACAAGATACATAATAGACATAGCTATTATAGAACCAATTTCAAATTGAGGTGGTCCAAATACAAAGAATTTAGGTAGAGCAAACCAAGAAGCTTCTTTTACAGGAGTAAAATCTACAATTCCTAAAAATAAAGAGATTATATATCCAATAGTCATTCCAATTAAAATTGAAGATAATTTTGCAATTCCTTTAGTATAGTGATTAAAAAATAAAACTATTCCTAAAACTATTAAACTTATAGCCCAGTTTTCATAAGAGCCATATGTAGGACTTCCAACTCCACCAGCCATATAATTAATTCCTATAGGAAATAGAGATAAACCAATGGAAAAAACTACTGTTCCAGCTACTAAAGGTGGAAAAAATTTTCTTATTCTTTTTAAATATCCTCCAATTAAAATAGAAACTACTCCACCCATTATTTGAGAACCAAATAATATTGGCAAACTTCCTGAACCATCAGACAAAATTGCTAAAGTAGTTGGTAAAAATCCAAAACTTACACCCATTACTACAGGTAATTTAGACCCTGTTTGCAAACCAAAAATTCCAATAGGATAAATTTGTATAAAAGTGGCAATGGCAGCAGTTAACATAGAACATTGAATCAAAATTGTAATGATGTTTTGGTCTAATTTTGCAACTCTAGATACAATTAAAATGGGAGCAACATTTCCTACAAACATAGCTACAATATGTTGAAAGGCTAATGGTAGAGCTTCTAAAAAAGAAGGTTTTCCATCTATTTTGAATAACTCACTAGATTCTGTTAAATTTTTATTTTCCTTTAACATTTTTCCTCCATAAAAACAAATGTAATATTTTAAATACAGAATATTTTATCATATTTTTTTAATAAAATCTAGTAATGAAAAAAATGTTGATTATAAAAAATTAATTTATAATCAACATTTTGTTTTATTATTTTATTATGTTAAATTAGATATGTCTTTTTCTTGTTACTAATAAAATAACTACAAGAGCTATCATTCCAAAAGGAAGAGCTAAAAATAAATTTCTAGTATATCCTACAATAATATATGAAATAAAAGATATAGCAGCTACAGTTAGAGCATAAGGTAATTGAGTATAAACATGGTTTACGTGATTACTTTGAGCTCCAGCAGAAGCCATTATAGTAGTATCAGAAATTGGTGAACAGTGGTCTCCACAAACAGCTCCAGCCATGCAAGAAGAAATTGCTATTATCATCATTTGATGGTCACCATCAAATACAGCAACAACTATTGGAATTAAAATTCCAAATGTTCCCCAAGAAGTACCAGTAGCAAAAGCAAGTCCACAACCAACTAAGAATATAATAGCTGGTAACATATTCATTAAAGAACTAGCTGAAGTTTCCATAAAATGAGCTACATAAGGAGCTGCTCCTAAACTATCAGTCATAGCTTTTAAAGTCCAAGCAAAAGTAAGAATTATTATAGCTGGAACCATAGCTTTAAATCCTTCTGGAATACAACCCATACAGTCATGAAAACTTAAAACTCTTTTTACAGAATAAATAATTATTGTTAATATCATAGCAAATATACTTCCTAAAGAAAGTCCTAATGAAGCATCACTGCTTGAAAAAGCTTCTACAAATGTAGCTCCACTAAAAAATCCTCCAGTATAAACCATTCCAATTACACAACAAATAATTAATAAAATAATAGGAATTACTAAATCTAATACAGAACCTTTTTTATTTTCTTGAACTTCTTCTGTAACAAATGAACGGTCAGCAGTTGTAAATAAATCTCCTTTTAAAGCATTTTCTTCATGAATTCTCATTGGTCCATAGTCTACATTAAAAATAACTAATGTCACTAACATAAAAATTGTAAGAAGAGCATAGAAATTATAAGGGATAGCTTGAATAAATATAGAAAATCCATCTTCTCCAGGAACAAATCCTGTAACTGCTGCTGCCCAAGAAGAAATAGGAGCAATGATACATACTGGAGCTGCTGTTGAATCTATAATATAAGCTAGTTTTGCACGAGATACATTATATTTATCTGTAACAGGACGCATAACACTTCCAACAGTTAAACAGTTAAAATAGTCATCAACAAATATTAAACAACCTAATAATATTGTAGCAAGTTGAGCTGATATACGAGATTTTATTTTTTTACTAGCCCACAAACCAAAAGCTAATGACCCCCCAGCTGCATTCATAAGACAAACCATAGTTCCTAAAACAACTAAGAAAATTAAAATTCCTACATTATAACTATTTGAAAGAACTGAAATAAATCCATCTTGTAAAATGTGAGTAGCAGTTTTTTCAAAAGTAAATCCTGAATAGAATAAACCTCCAACAGTTATTCCTATAAATAAAGAACTATAAACTTCTTTAGTTATAAGAGCAAGAACTATAGCTACTACAGGTGGTACTAATGACCAAAATGTAGAATAAAGTGCTGGTTGATAAGTTTCTTCTCCAGCAAAAGAAAAGACAGATAGCAGTAAAAACATTGAGCATATTAAAATGCTTCTAATAAAACTTTTTTTCATAAAACCCTCCATATTTATAAAAAATTAATGTTGACAAATAAAAAAAGCCACAATTAACATGAGGCTTCACAAAAATGAGTTATATTCAATTAGTGATAATGATAAAACTAATTTACTTTGATAGCTCTCCACAAATTTGTGACAGTCTATTACATATTTTGTAATAGCCCAAGAATTATATGGTGTAGTATAATTCTTTCGGCAATTTCCCCTTTTGTCTAAATAACAGTTCACCAACTTTTTACATTTAGATTACTCTTGAAAATTGCAACCTCTATCCTCTAGCTTATTTACTTTTGTGCATTATACTACTTATTTATATAAAAGTCAATACAAAAGTTAAAAAATATATTTTTATAAAATAAATAAAAAATATAAATATAATCTATCATATAAAACTGTTGTAATTTTTTATAAAGTTATAAAAAAATATATTGAATATACTAAAAATATATGATAATATATGTTAATATTTAAAAAAAGGGGTGAGTGTGATGAATTTTATATTTTTATCTCCAAATTTTCCAAAAAGTTATTGGAATTTTTGTAGAGGATTGAAGAATAATGGAGTTAATATATTAGGGATTGGGGACGCAGAATATGACAGTTTATCTCCAGAGTTAAAAAATTCTCTTAATGAATATTATAAAGTTTCATCATTAGAAAATTATGATGAAGTTTACAAAGCTTGTGCTTTCTTTGCTTTCAAATATGGAAAAATTGATTGGATAGAAAGTAACAATGAATATTGGCTATTAAGAGACGCTAAACTTCGTACAGATTTTAATGTAAATACAGGATTAAAAAATGATAGAATAGCTGGTATAAAATATAAAAGTAAAATGAAAGAGTTTTATGCTATGGCAGGAGTAAAAACAGCTCGTTATCATATAGTTGATAATTATGAAAATTCTTTAAATTTTATTGAAGAAGTTGGTTATCCTGTAATTGTAAAGCCAAATAATGGAGTTGGAGCAGCTGCTACTTATAGACTTGATAGTAATGAAGAATTTAATTTTTTCTATGAAACATATGATAAACAAGTGGAATACATAATGGAAGAATTTATAAATGGAGAGTTACTTTCATATGATGGAATAGTAAATAGTAAAAAAGAAATAGTTTTCGAAACTGCTCATGCTTATCCTATTCCTATTATGGATATTGTAAATGAGAAAAAAGATGTTAGTTATTATTCTTATAGGGTTATCCCAGAAGATTTAAAAGAAACTGGTAGAAAAACTGTCCAAACTTTTGATACAAATAGTCGTTTTTTCCATTGTGAATTTTTTAGACTTTTGGAAGATAAACCAGGATTAGCAAAAAAAGGAGAAATATTAGGTCTAGAAGTTAATATGCGTCCACCTGGAGGATATACTCCTGATATGATGAATTTTGCTAACAATATAGATGTTTATCAAATTTGGGCAAATATGATTTGCTTTGATGAAGGAAGATTTGACCCTAACTCAAGACCATATCATTGTATTTATGCTTCAAGAAGGGATGAACATAATTATGTAAATTCAAGAGAAGAGATTTTAGAAAAATATAAAAATAATATAGTGATGATAGAAAGAATGCCTGATGTATTTTCTGCAGCTATGGGAAATGATATGATTACTGCAAGATTTGAAACATTAGAGCAATGCCTAGAATTTGAAAATGATTACTTAAAACAATACTAGAAAAAGGGGGAGAGAATATGCATATAGCTTATTATAGAGAATACAGCCATTCTTTAGGAAGAGATATGGAGTTTAAAGTTTATGGACATAGTGGAAAACCTTGTGTGGTTTTTCCGGCTCAAGATGGAAGATTTTTTGATTATGAAGGATTTGGAATGGTTGAGTGTATAAAAAATTATATAGAAGAGGGAAAAATTCAACTATTTTGTGTTGATAGTATAGATTTAGAAAGTTGGTCTAGAAAGAATGGGGATTATCAACAAAGAATAGAACAACATGAAAAATGGTTTAACTATATAATTAATGAAGCTATTCCTAGATTTAGGGAAATTTATCAAGAAACTTCTGGAAACTACTATTATGGAAAATTTTTAACAACAGGATGTAGTATGGGAGCATATCATTCAGCTAATTTCTTTTTCCGTCGTCCAGATGTTTTTGATAGTGTTATATCTTTAAGTGGATTATATGATGCTAATTTCTTTTTTCCAAACCACTTCAATGAATTAGTTTATAATAATTCACCTGTTGAATTTTTAAGAAATATGCCTTGGAATCATCCTTATCTAAATATGTATAGAAATTCTAAAATAATAATCTGTGTTGGACAAGGTAGATGGGAAGAGGAATGTATTAGAGATACAGATTATATGAAAGAAAATCTTGAAAGACTTCAAGTTCCAGCATGGATAGATTATTGGGGATATGATGTTGACCATGATTGGCCATGGTGGAGAGTACAACTTCCATATTTTTTAAGTCATATATTATAAGGAGCGAATTATGATTATCAAAGAGGAAATTTTTATAAAACCTTTTAAAGAAAATAGACTTTTACATATTTATTTACCTGATGATATAGAAGAGGGAGAAAGATTTCCTGTTATGTATATGTTTGATGGACATAACCTTTTTTATGATTCTGATGCTACATATGGTAAATCTTGGGGTATAAAAAATTTTTTAGACTCTGTTAACGGAAGAGTAATTATAGTAGGTATAGAGTGTAATCATGAAGGTAATATGAGATTATGTGAATTTTCACCATACTCTTTTACAGATGAAGAGTGGGGAAAAGTAAAAGGATTTGGTAAAAAAACTACTAATTGGATAGCAGATATACTAAAGCCTTATATTGATTCAAAATTTCCAACTTTACCAGAAAGAGAGTTTACTGGTATAGGTGGAAGTTCTATGGGAGGTTTGATGTCTGTTTATGGAATAGCAACTAGGTCAGATGTTTTTTCAAAAGCTGCCTGTGTTTCTCCATTTTATGACTATATATTTGGAAGACTTATTAAGGATATAGAAAATTCATCTTTTAATCCTGATACTACTATATATATAAGTTGGGGAAAAAGAGAGTTTGCAGGAGCTAAAAACCTTGCTATAGGAACTGAAAAAAATTTAATAATAACTAGAATGTTTACAGAGAAAGGAGCTAAAGTTTTTCCACATTTAATGATAAGTGGTGGGCATGATGAAGCTTCTTGGGAAAAAGAGTTACCTTCATTTTTTTCTGAATTAGGATTTATAGAATAGAATTATAAAATAAAAATAGGCTATTACAGATTAAAAAAATAATTAATTTGTAATAGCCTTTTTTATAAATTAATATATATAAATATTTTTTATAATAGGACTTTTAATGAGGAAATTTATATTTTCTTATTAGAATAAAAATTATTTCTATAAGTTCAATAATTTAACTCAATATAATGTTAATTATATCTGATTAAATATGTTTTATAATTATTATTATAAATAAAAATTATTTCTATAAGTTTTTAATTTTATATAAAAATCTATAAATTAACTTAAGGATTATAGAATACTAATTTACTAAAAAAATATATCTTAAAACCTTTTATAAATTATAAAAGTAAAAACATATTATAAAAAGTCCTATTATTTTTTATATTTATTTAATCAAGGATTTTTGATATAACTTTTTTATCAAGTAAAGACTTTGCATTTATATATATTTCTGTTACTTTAGTATCTGAATGTCCTAAGAAATCTCTAATCTCTATTAAGTCTGCTCCATTAGAAGAAAGTTCTGTAGCAATTGCATGTCTTATATTGTGAGGGCTTATATTTAACCCTATAACTTTTCCCATATCTTGAATTATGTTATAAAGAGCTTTGTATGAAAGTTGAGAATTTTTTTCATAAGAACTAGAAAAAACATATTTCTCTTCTAACTCTTCTTCTGAGTATCCATACATATTCATAATATAATTTTTAAATTCTAAAAGTTTTTCTACTAAATTATTGTGTAAAGGTTTATATAATTCTTTTCCACTTTTAGACTTTTCTACTTTTATAAAATAATCATTATCTCTTTTAAGTATATTTTTATATCGGACATTTAATAATTCCTGGCTTCTCATTCCTGTATAAAATAGTGTGTACATTATGATTGTATTTCTATATTCCTTTTCTCCAGAAACTTTGTAATTAGCTAAGATATTTTTTATATCTTCATAAGATACTTTTAAAATATTATCTAAATTTCTAGAAGTCTTAAAAAGTTTTATATGTTTTAGTGGATTAGAGACATTATATTTTTCTAGCTCTTTATACAAAGATTTAAGAGCAGACATAATTTTATTAACAGATGTTTTTTTTAGTTTTCTTTCATATAAAAGATGAGAAAGATAATCTTCTATATCTTCTTCTGTTATATCAAACATAAGTTCTAAGACTTCATCATTTTGTATAGGCTCTCCACTATCATAGACAAAAAGTAAAAAATCATTCAAATAAAAAAAATAATCTTTCATAGTCTTTTCACTACGATAGATTTCAAATATAGATTTTCTATTTTCTTTTTCTCTTTTTTTTCTACGCCTAACAGAAATTTCATTTTTTTCTTTTACTATTAAATCCAAAACAACACCTCTTTTATATATTAATATATAGGACTTTTTTATAAAGAGTATATATTTATATTTCTAAAAAATTAAGATAACTTTGTACATCTAAGTTTTATATTATAGTAATAATATAAAATTAATAACTTATAAAAATAATTTTTATTTTATAAAAAACTAATAATTTCGACTATGAAATTAAAATTTTGCAATTAATAAAAAAGTCCTATTCTTAATTATATTTATCATATAATATCTTCTAAAGATATTTCTTTTACTTCTCCAATTTTTAAATCACCAATTTCTAATTTACCAAAAGAAATTCTATATAAATATATAACTTTATTATTTACAGCTTCTAACATTTTTTTTACTTGATGAAATTTTCCCTCATTAATAGTTAGATGAATTTTTTTATTTTCTATTTTCAGAACTTTTGCTGGCATTGTTATATATCCTCCTATGTCAACACCATTTCTCAATTTTTCTAAATCTTCTTCTGATATATCTCTTTCTAATATAGCCATATATGTTTTTTCCACATGGCTTTTAGGGGAAAGCAATTTATGATTAAGTACTCCATCATTAGTAAGAAGTAATAATCCTTCTGTATCTTTATCTAATCTCCCTACAGGGGCTAAGTCTTTTTTTATAACCCAATCTGGTAAAAGTTCCATTATAGTTTTTTCTCTTGGGTCGTCTACAGCAGTTATGAAACCAGCTTTTTTGTTTAGGATATAGTATCTAAATTTTTTATATCTAAGAATTTCTCCATTTATTTTTATTATATCATTATTCTCGTCAATATTATCTTTTGAGGAAATTTTAAAATTATCATTAACAGATATTTTTTTATTTTCAATTAAAGATTTTACATCTTTTCTACTTCCTAAACCACATTCAGTCAAAAATTTATCTAATCTCATTATTTTCCTTTCTATATTTATTATAAGCATTTATGAGCATTAAAATATTATTTTGAGATTCTATACTATACAAATCACTATCTGTGTAAAAATTAAAAAGTTTCCATATCTCAAGTGAATCAATATGATATAGTTTTCTACTTTCTTTGTCAAGATATTTGATATAGTTGTATATTTCAGTATAAAAATTAATTTCAAATGCTCTATCAAAGATTTCTTCTTTGTCCAAAGTTAAAATATATTTTTTAAAAGTTTTGTATTCTTTAGATATATTACTTTCTTTATTCATTTTACTCTCCAAAATATAATATATATTTATTGTACCATAAAATTATTAATAAATAAAATTATATTTTCTCTCTTGACAATAGAAATATAAAGATAGTCTAAAGAATAGATTAAATTTTAAAGGAGATGGAATTTATGGATTTTTATGGAAGAAGAAGTATTAGAAAATACAAAAATATACCTGTAGAAAAGGAAAAAATAGATGAACTGTTAAAAGTTGCTTTAATTGCTCCTACTGGTCATAATGCTAGAGCTTGCGAATTTATAGTATTTGATAATGAAAAAGATGTAAAATCTTTAATAGGAATAAAAAGTTCTGGAGCTGGATTTTTAGAAACTGCTCAAGCTTGTATAGGGGTGATTTGTGATGGGGAAAAAGCTATGACTTGGATTGAAGATGCTTCTATTGCTGCTTATGCTATACAATTGAAAGCACATGAGTTAGGGCTTGGAAGTTGTTGGTGTCATTTAAAAGAAAGACAAAGTGTAGATGGAAAATCATCAGAAGAAGTCTTTAGAAAGCTTACTAATACCCCTGAAAAATATCAAGTACTATGTTTAATAGCTTTAGGATATCCAGATGAGGAAAAACCTAGTTATACTGAAGATAATATAAATTTTGAAAAGGTAAGTTATGGGAAATATGGAAATAGAAACTAAAGAGTTAGATTTAATAAATATAGATTGGAATCAAAAAAACTATAAAGAATTTATTAATTTTTTACATTCAAAAAAAGAAAAAAATTGGGATATAGAAAGACATTGTAAAGTTCTTAATATTCCAATAGATACTTGTATTGGATTGAAAACTCCCATTATAAAAAAAATTGCTAAAGATATTTCTAAAGGTGATTACAAAAGTTTTTTATCTCTTAATATAAATAATACATATGAGGAAAAATTAATAAGAGGATTAGTTATAAGTTATTTGAAAATATCTTATAATGAATTAGAAGATTATCTTAGAGATTATTATGAAAAATATGTTGACTCTTGGAATTTATGCGATTGTCCTATAGGAAGTTATAAATTTATAAAAAACTATAAAAAAGAATATTTTGAATTTATAAAAGATTTTTATAAATCTAAAAATCCTTGGATTATAAGAATTGAATTAGTCTCTCTTCTAAGTTATTATACAGATGATGAATATATAGATATAGTTTTAGATATATGTGAAAAGATAAAATCTGATGATTATTATGTAAATATGAGTTTAGCTTGGTTATTATCAGAGCTTTTTGTAAAACAAAGAGAGAAAACTTTAAATTTTTTAGTTAAAAAAAGAGAAAAAATTGATATATGGACTTATAATAAATCTATACAAAAAATTAGAGAATCCTTTAGAGTTTCTCAAGAAGATAAAATATTTTTAGATGGATTAAAGATTAAAAAATAGATTTTTCTTTGACTTTTTTATTATATAGTGTATAATATACCTTATAAATTACATGATAAGGAGAACTTTCAATGGTTGACTTTAATAAATTAGATAAGTATATAGACTATATAGAAAAAGGAAGAGTTCCAGATATTTTTACATTCAATGAATTTGCTGTGGAATTTTACAATGTTTCTAAAGTAGTTCCTTTATCTAAGTATTTAAGAACAAAGGGAAAAGTAACAAAGCTTCCTAAGGTTATGAATATGAAAAAAGCAGGAGAAGTCTTACAAGAAACTAGAAAAGATAGTTCAGAAATTAGAAATTATCTTAGAAGAAAAGGATATGTAAATATTCCTGAACTTAATTATACATCTATTATGCTTTTGAGAAAAGTAGATTTAATGGATAATTGGAAGAGATTACTTATCTATTTTGGTGGTGGAAAGACTATTGGAGAGATAAATGATTCTACAAAAATAAATCTATTTCCTGAAGAGATAAAGAGATTAGAAGATTTTATAATGGAAAATTTAGAGATAACAGAAGAGGAATTAAACTGGCTTTTAAGCATGTATGATAAAATTAATAATAATAAATTATTGTTAAAAGCTATAAAAAAATTAAATAAACAAATGTAGTGGGAGAGTTTCATGAAAAAAAGTATTTTTTATAAATACCTGTTAAGAGTATCTATTTATATATTTTTATTTCCTATATTTATAACAGGATATTCATTAAAAATTTATGATAATATTTTTAAAAATAAATAATATTATAAAATAAAAGCTGGATAATAATTCCAGCTTTTTTTATAATTATAACATTTTATTTTTTGATAACCAAAGAGCTATTAGGAAACTAAGAACAATAGATATAACTATTACACTTAAAAATCCAAAATTGCTTTCACCAAAAGGGACTAATACATTCATTCCCCATATTCCCGATATAATAGTAGGGACAGCTAGAACAACTGTAATTGATGTAAGTCTTTTCATTACATTGTTTAGGTTGTTTGACATAATAGTAGAAAAAGCATCCCTAGTGCTACTTAGGACACTAGTATAAATACTTGCCATCTCTATGGCCTGTTTTGTATCAATAATTATATCATCAAGAAGCTCCATATCATCTGGATATTTTTTTACAAGTTGCATTCTCATAATCCTGTCTAAAACAGCCTCATTAGATTTTAAAGAAGTTGTAAAATAAACCAGTGATTTTTCTAACTCAAGTAATAACATAAGTTCATCATTATCTAAGTTTTTCTTTAAACGACTTTCTACAACATCACTAACACGTCCAATTTGTCTTAGGTAATATAGATAATATGATGTATTTCTAAATAGGAGTTGTAAAATAAATCTAGTTTTTTTATAAGTAAAAAATTCTTTAACCTTTCCTTTTATAAACTCATCTATTAAAGGAAATTTATCTATAGTAATTGTGATAATGTTATCTGGTAAAAGTATAATCCCAAGAGGAATTGTTGTAAAGGAACATTTATCATCACCATCATTATGAATTGGAATGTCAATAATAACTAAAATTATATCTCCATCTATTTCTAAACGAGATTTTTCCTCTTCGTCTAAGGCTGCTCTTAAATGCTCTTGAGGGATATCTAAGACAACTTCTAAAGCTTCTATTTCTTCATCTGTAGGAGCAGTTAAATTTATCCAAGTGTTTTTTTCTCTTAAAATTTCATAATTAACAATGTCATCATCATCAGTTTTGTAGTATAAATAATCTAATTTATTTTTTTCATTAGTTTTTATAACTTGTATCATTTAAAATCCACCTTTCATAATAAAACATCTCTTTATCATGAAAAGTTTGATGATAAAGAGAACTATATTTTTTTATAACACAAGGAATACGTGTCCATATAACAAAACCACCTCTTTAATTAAAATTTTTATTTACATTACATTTTACTAAAATTTTTATAACTTGTAAAGTTTTTTTTATCTAATAATTATTTACTTGTGAATTTAGGAAATTTATTGTATAATAACTTAGTTAATATTTTATTTAAGGGAGGTTTAAATTGAAAAAAAATATGTTCAAATCATTTTCAAAAATTTTTTTGGCTGGAACAATAGCAATGGCTACTGTATCATGTGGAGGAAATAAACAGGAAATAAATTCAAATATTCTTCATGTATATAGTTGGGCTGAATATATTCCAACAGAAGTATTTGAAGGTTTTGAAAAGGAAACAGGAATTAAAGTAGTGGAGGATATTTATTCTACAAATGAAGAGATGTTTACAAAATTAAAAGCAGGTGCAACAGGATATGATTTAGTTATGCCTTCACCTGATTATGTAGAAATTATGATAAAAGAGCAAATGTTAGATAAAATTGATAAAACAAAAATATCTACTTTTGAAAATATAGATAAAGATATGTTAGAGAAATTAGCTGTATTTGATGCTAACAATGATTATTCAGTTCCTTATACAGTTAGTTCTACTTTAATAGCAGTAAATACAAAGTATGTAAAAGATTATCCAAGAGATTATTCTATTTATGAAAGAGAAGATTTAAAAGGAAAAATGAGTCTTTTAGATGATATGAGGGAAGTTATGGGGGCTGCTTTAGGAATGTGTGGATATCCACAAGATGTAGCTGATGAAAAAGCTTTCAAAGAAGCAGAAGCTAAAATAAATAGTTGGAAAAAAAATATAGCAAAATTTGATTCTGAATCTTTTGGTAAAAACTTTGCAAGTGGAGATTTCTGGGTAGTACAAGGATATGGAGAAAATATCTATATGGAACTTACAGATGAACAAAAGAAAACTACTGATTTTATAATTCCTGAAAAGGGTGGAATTTTCTCATTGGATTCTTTTGTAATTTTAAAAACTGCTCCTAATAAAGAAGCTGCACATAAATTTATGGAATATATTCACAAACCAGAAGTTTATGCAATGATTGCTGACTATCTAGTAGTTCCATCTATAAATGTTCCTGCTAGAGAGCTTACAAAGGAAAAACCTTTATTCCAAATGGAAGATTTAAAAAATAGTCAATTATTAAGAGATACAACTGCTACTTTACCAATGCAGAATAGATATTGGGAAAAAATTAAAGGTGGTTTTTAATAAATTTATAGGGTGATAGTATGAAATTTAGAATTAACAGAGAAGAATTTATAAATATTTTATCTGATTTTTCTCTTATATTAAAAGAAAATCCAATAAAGCCTATAATAGCTGGATTAAAAATAGAAGCTACTAAAAAAAATATAGTATTTACAGGAACTTGTCTTGAATCTAATTTAATAAAAGTTATTGAAGGAAAAGTAGAGGAAGAGGGAATTGTTGTTGTAAAATCTCAACTTATCCTTGAATATGTAAAACTTTTAGATGAAGAAGAGATAGAAATTTATTTAAAGGATAATTCTTTAGTTGTTCATCAAGGGGAATTTATTGTTTTAGATGATAATATATACCCAGTAATATTGAAAGAAGAATTTACTACAATTACCACTATTAATGCAAAATTATTTTGTGAAGCCCTTGAAAAATGTAAATTCTGTGCTTATCAAACAAGTGATAACTTAGCATTAAACTGTATAAAAGTTTTATTTAATAAAGCTTCTATGGAATTTATAGCTAGTGATTCATATAGACTTGCTTATTTTAAAGAAAATAATGAATCGAATGAAGAAAAAGAATATTCAATACCTCTTGATAGTATAAACTCTTTTACAAAAATTATAAAAGATGTAGATATGGATATGGTTATAGGATATAGTAATAAGCATTTGATATTTGTATGGGGAGATACTTATTATTCTACAAGAACAATAGACTTAGCCTTTCCTAATTTCCGTCAAATCTTAGATTTTAATTCTTTTGATAAAAATATGGAGTTTAATACTGATGAGTTAAAAAGCTCTCTAAAAAAAGTTATAACTGTAGCAAAAACAAGTTATGAAGCGAAATATGGAGCTATATTTGATTTTAAAAATAATATTCTTACTATTCAATCTCATTCAGGAAAAGGAAAAATTAGTCAAAAAGTTAATATGATAAAATCTGGAGAGAATTTTAAAGGTTCTTTAAATACAAAATTCTTGCTTGAATTTTTAAATAATATTTCTAAAAATACTATGGTAGAGGGAGTTAATGCCTCATCAATGTTTAGAATCACAGAGTATGATAATCCTAATTATATTTATATTTTAATGCCTTTAGCTTTAAAAGGATAGTTATAATAAAAAATTCTGGTAGCTGAGCTACCAGTTTTTTTATATAAATTTTTCAAAGTTTATAAAAATAAAATTGACTTAAATAAAAGTAGTGATATAATAACTTGTAAGATAATAATTAGGAGGAGTTTTATGAGTTTAGAAAGTGTAAAAAAATATTTTTTAGATAATGATTTACCTCTTATGGTAAGTGAAACAGATAAAGACACAGGAACTGTAAAAGATGCTGCTATAGCTTTTGGAATAGAAGAAGATGAAATTGCTAAAACAATGGGATTTTTATTAAAGAGTGGTGAGTGTATATTAATTCTTATGAAAGGGACAGCTAGAGTTGATAATTCAAAATTTAAAGCTAGATTTAAAGAAAAAGCAGTTATGATACCTTTTGATAGAGTTGAAGAATTAACAGGACATATGCCTGGAGGAGTTTGTCCCTTTGGTTTAAAAAAAGATTTAAGAATCTTTTTAGATGAAACTTTAAAAGAGTTTGATATAGTTTATCCAGCTGGAGGAACACCCCATTCAGCAGTTAAAATAACTGTGGATATGTTAGTAGATGTTACAAAAGGTGAGTGGGTCAATATAACTAAATAAAATTGAGGAGAATTTATGTTACAAATATCAGGAAAAGATAATGTTCTTTTTAAAAAAGTAAAAAAATTAAAACAAAAAAAATATCGTGAGATAGAACAACTATTTTTAGCAGAGGGGGTAAAATTCTTGGATTTCTCTACTACTCCCAACTATATATTTATAGATGAAGAATTTGATTTATCTCTTATAGAACAAGAATTAGAAAAATTTCAATGTGAGAAATATATTCTCTCTTCTGGGTTATTTTCTCAATTAAGTTCCCAAGAAAATTCTCAAGGAGTTATATTGGTATATTCATATGAAAAATATTCTTTAGATAATTTGGAAAATAATATAGTAGTATTAGATAAAGTTAGTGACCCTGGAAATCTAGGAACAATTATAAGAACAGTTGATGCTGCTGGATTTAAAGATATAATTCTTACTACAGGTAGTGTAGATTGTTATAATGAAAAAGTAATCAGAAGTACAATGGGTTCTATTTTTAATGCAAGACTTCGTTATATGAATGAAGATGAAATGGTGATGTTTTTAAAGGACAAAGACTATAGATTAATTTCTACAGCCTTAGATAAAAATTCAGTTCCCTATACAGAAATTAAATTAAAAAAGAAAAATGCTATTATATTTGGAAATGAAGGAAACGGAATATCAAAAAGTATATTAGCTGTATCAGATGAAAAGGTTATAATTCCTATTTATGGAAGTGCTGAATCTCTAAATGTAGGAGTAGCTTGTGGAATTATTCTTTATAAAATTAGAGAGATTATATAATAAAAAGCTGTTGTATTTAAATTTACAACAGCTTTTTCTTTTTAATTATGTTTTTCTTTTAATAAATCTCTAATTTCTGTTAAAAGAATCTCTTCATTTGTTGGTTTTGGTGCTGGTTTTTCATCTTCATGTTTTTTAATTAATCTATTTACCAATTTTACCATAAAAAATATACTTATCCCTATTATTAAGAAATTTAAAATATTTTGTAAAAATTGTCCATACTTAACAACAACTGGTTCTCCTCCAGCTATACTAGATGGGATTAAAAATTGAAGAGAGGAAATATCTATTTTTCCAGTAAGAATTCCAATTATAGGCATTATAATATCATTAACCATACTATTTACAATTTTACTGAAAGCTCCCCCTATAATAACTCCAACTGCCATATCTAAAACATTTCCACGAAGAGCAAATTTTTTAAACTCTTTAATAAAATTCATATTCTTCACCTATTTATTTTTTAAAACAAAATCAGATACAGATTTAGCAACTACTTTTACTACTCTTTCATCAAATACATCTGGAATAATATAGTCTTCTCTTAATTCTTCATCCTTTATAACAGCAGCTATTCCTTTAGCAGCAGCTATTTTCATTTCTTCTGTAATTTGACTGGCTCTTGAATCTAAAGCTCCCCTAAAAATTCCAGGAAAAGCTAAAATATTATTAATTTGGTTTGGATAATCAGAACGTCCTGTCCCAATTATTCTAGCTCCTCCAGCCTTGGCCTCATCTGGTAATATTTCTGGTTCAGGATTAGCCATAGCAAATACAACAGAATCTTTATTCATTGTAGCTACCATTTCTTTTGTTAAAAGTTTTGGAGCAGAAACTCCTATAAATGCATCAGCTCCAACAATAGCCTCTTTTAATCCACCTTTTATATTATTAGGATTTAAGAATTTCATTAAATCTTTTTTTAATGGGTTATATGTTTCTATATCATCTCTATTTAGAACTCCATCAATATCTACAGCTACAATCTCTTTAGTTCCCATTTGATGTAAAAGTTTACATATTGAAGAACCAGCAGCTCCAGCTCCACTTACAACAATTTTTACATCTTCAAATTTTTTATTTAAAAATTTAAAAGCATTTATTAATCCAGCAGTAACAACTATAGCTGTTCCATGTTGGTCATCATGGAATACAGGAATATTTAATTCTTCTTTTAGTCTAGTTTCTATTTCTACACATCTAGGAGCAGAAATATCTTCTAAATTTATTCCTCCTAAACTTGGAGAAATTAATTTTATAGTTTTTATAATTTCTTCTGTATCTTTAGTATCTAAACATATAGGAAAAGCATCTATACCGGCAAATCTTTTAAATAAAAGACATTTTCCTTCCATAACAGGAAGTCCAGCTTCTGGGCCAATATCTCCTAATCCTAAAACAGCAGTTCCATCTGTTATAACAGCTACTGTATTTCCTTTTGATGTATATTTATAAACATCATCTTTCTTTTCAGCTATTTTTCTACAAGGCTCAGCTACTCCTGGAGTATAAGCAAGTGATAAATCTTTTCTATCATTTACCTGTACTTTTGAAACCATTGCTACTTTTCCTTTATGCTCCTCATGTAGCTTTAGTGCTTCTTCGTAAATATTCATTACTTTCCTCCTAATTTAAAAATTTTTAATAATATTTTCATTTAATTCTTTTATTAGAGCTTTAACTAACTTTACAGTTTCTTGATAATCATTTAATGATACAAAATTATGATGAGAATGAGCATATCTTACAGGTACACCTAAAACTATTGTTGGAATTCCTAAATTTTCTAAATGAATTTTTCCAGCATTAGTTCCACCACTTTCTCTAACAGTTTCTTGATATTTTATATTATATTTTTTAGCAATATCTTTTATAAATTTTACAAGTCTTGGATTGGCTATCATTGTAGGGTCTATATGTCTTATTTGAACTCCTTTTCCAATTCCACCTTGACTTGTATATTTATTTCTAAAAGTATCGTCAGCAGGAGGACCTTCTAAAACTATTGCAACATTAGGTAAAGCTTTTTGAGAACTAACTATAGCTCCTCTTAAACCAACTTCCTCTTGAGAAGATATAACTCCTACAACATCCACATTTAAATTTTCATTTTTTATATCTTTCATTACTTCTGTAATTATAGCACAACCTATTCTATCATCAAAAGCTTTTCCTAAAAATAATTTTGAAATTTCATTATATTCACAAACTACATTTGGAATAACAGGAGCACCTATTTCAATTTTATAAATTTCTTTAACTTCTTCATATGAAAAAGCTCCAATATCTATAAACATATCTTTAATTTCTGTTTTTCCATCATTTTTTAAAAAATGAGGTGGCACAGAAGATATTATCCCATTTATATATTTTCCTTCAGAATTTTGTATCTTTACTTTATGGGCTTGTACTTGTTGAGAACTCCATCCACCTATTGGAATAAATTTTAAAAGTCCATTTCCTTCTATTGATTGAATCATAAAACCAACTTCATCTGAATGAGCTTCTAACATAATTACAGGTTTTTTTCTTTCTTCTGGAAGAATATTATTTATATATAAATTATTCATAGAATCTTTTTCTATATTATAAAAATTTTTCATTTCATCTTTTATAACTTCTAAAACATTATCTTCAAATCCAGATATTCCTTCAACATCACTTAATTTTTTTATTAAATCTATACTGTCCACACTTATCCCCTTTTGCTTATATTGATTAAAAAAAGAAGAATCAGAAAAAAATGATTCTTCTTTTGAAAAGCTATTTTAAAATTTATTTTAAAGTAACTCTCATTAATAAATCTCCAGGTTGTACATCTCCTTTTGCTACAACTTCTATAGATTCAACCATATCCATACTTGTAATTATAATAGGAGTTTTTACTGATGGGGCATTAGCTTTTATAAAGTCTAAATCATATTCAACTAATTTAGTTCCTTTTTTATTTCCTCCTAATTCTCCAACTCTAGTTAATCCTTTTTTATCTAATTTTACAGTATCTACACCAAAGTGTACTATTAATTCTAATCCACTAGGAGTTTCAACACTAATAGCATGGTTAGTTTCAAATATATCAACTTCTCCATCAGCAGGACAGTAAATAGCACCTGGTAATGGGTCTATAGCACATCCATCTCCTATCATTTTTTGTGAAAATGCTTCATCAGGAACTTCTTCTAAAGGAATAACTTTTCCTGCAAGTGGTGAGTAAATTTCTACAACTTTACTATTTTTTTTACCTTTTAAAAAATCAAAAAATCCCATTTTCAATTCTCCTTTATTTATTTTATTGTTATAGTAATATTATTACACATTATTAAAAATAATTCAATAGTTATCTACATCTTTTTATATAATCTCTATATTTTTGGAAATCATCTTCTATTTTTTTAGGATATAAACTTTCTCTCAAAGCTTTTTCTTCCTCATATTGTTTTATTATTTTTTTTACAATCTCTTTTTTCTTATTGATTATCATCATAGTATACACACTCCTTTTAAATTTGAGTAAATTTTTATGTGAATATAAGTGATAAAAAATATCATCTTAGTACTATTATACAATAAAATTTCTAAAAATCAACTTTTTTTATAGTTTTCAATACAAGCATTTATTTTCTAAATGAAATGACACTTGTTTTTATTTAAAGAATATGATATCATATCAACAGATAAATTATTTTTAGGAGGTTTTAAATGGAAGTTCCCACGTCAGGACAGATAATTTCAAATTTATTATTTTTAGTGTTTTTAACTTTGGTTAATGCTTTTTTTGCTTGTACAGAGATGGCTATGGTATCTGTTAATAAAAATAAAATTAACATGATAGCTGAAAAAGGAGATAAGAGGGCAAAACTTATTCTAAAACTTTTAGAAGAGCCAACAAACTTTTTATCAACAATTCAAGTAGCTATTACTTTATCAGGATTTTTTGCCAGTGCTTCAGCAGCTACAAATTTTTCTTATATTGTTGCTGATTGGCTTATAATATTTAATGTGCCGTATAGTAAAGAAATAGCTCTTATTCTTGTAACTATTACTTTATCATTCTTTACTTTGGTATTTGGTGAATTAGTTCCTAAAAGAGTGGCTTTACAAAAAGCTGAAACCATGAGTCTATTTGCTGTAAGAGTTGTATATTTAATTTCAAAGATAGTTTTACCTTTTATAAAACTTCTATCTTTCTCTACAAATTTTGTATTAAAAGTATTAGGAATGAATTTAAAGGATATGGAAGAGAGAGTTTCAGAAGAGGAAATTAAATCTTTAATAGAAATTGGACAAAAACATGGTGTATTTAATGAAACAGAAAAAGAGATGATAACTTCAGTATTGTCTTTTGATGACAAATGTGCTAGAGAAGTTATGACACCAAGAAAAAGTGTATATTGTATAGATATTAACGAACCTTTAAGTGAGTATATTGATGAATTATTAGAAACTCGTCATTCAAGAGTTCCAATATATGAAGAAGATAAAGATAATATCATAGGAGTTTTGTATATAAAAGATTTTATAATAGAAGCTAGACTAAAAGGTTTTGAAAATGTAAACATTAGAGATATTATGCAAAAACCATATTTCATTCTTGAAAATAAAAACATAGATGTTTTATTTAAAGAATTCCAAGAGAAAAAAGTTTTTATAGCTTTACTTATAGATGAATATGGTGGATTTTCTGGTATAGTAACTATGGAAGATTTAATCGAAGAGATTATGGGGTCTATAGAAGAAGTCCATGATGAAGCAGAACCTAAATTAGAGAAAATAGATGAAGATAATTATATAGTAGATGGTCTTTATTCTATGGATAATTTAAATTATGAGTTAGATTTAAAATTTGATAATGAGGAATTTGATACTGTATCAGGATTTGTTATAGATTTACTTGGAAAAATTCCAGAAGAAAATGAAAAATTATCAATAGATTATAAAAATATATCTTTTGAAATTTTAGGTGTAAAAGAAAAGTGTATTGATAAAATAAAAATTACTATTCACCATATTGAAAAAAGTCAAGATGACGATATAGAAGAAGATGATGAATAAAATATATATGGTAAGAGATGTTACTATTAAGTAACATCTCTTTTATTTTTTAATTTTTATAAAAATTTCTATGACTTTTATTTTTTATATTTTTGTGTTAAAATAAAAAATATTAATTATGGAGGGTAGACCATGAGAGAGATAAGTTTAGAAGTAGTCACAAAAGAAGTTGAAAGACTATGTATAGAAGCTAATTATTATATTGGAGAAGATGTTTTAAAAAAATTAAAAAGTGCTTATGAAACAGAAGAATCAGAAGTAGCAAAAACTATATTAGGACAAATTATAGAAAATGATAAAATTGCTTTTGAAGAAAATTTACCTATTTGTCAAGATACAGGACTTGCAGTAATTTTCTTAGAAATAGGGACTGAAGTAAAAATAAATGGAGATATATATGAAGCTATAAATGAGGGAGTAAGAAGAGGATATGAAAATGGATATCTTAGAAAATCAGCTGTAAGACATCCTATAGATAGAGTTAATACAAAAGATAATACTCCTGCTATAATTCATACAAAACTTATTCCAAATTCAGATAAAGTAAAAATAATTATGGCTCCAAAAGGTGGAGGTTCTGAAAATATGAGTACAGTTAAAATGATGAAACCTGCTGACGGAGAAGAGGGAATTAAAAAATTTATAGTTGATTTTGTAAAAAATGCTGGAGGAAACCCTTGTCCACCTATAGTTATAGGAATTGGACTTGGAGGAACATTTGAAAAAGCTGCTTTACTAGCAAAAGAAGCTTTACTTAGAGATTTAGATGATGAAAGTTCTAATCCAATAGATGCTAGACTTGAAAAAGAAATTTTAGAGCTTGTAAATAAAACAGGAGTTGGAGCTATGGGAATTGGAGGAATAAATACAGCTCTTGCTGTAAAAGTTAATAGTTTTCCTTGTCACATTGCCTCTATGCCAGTAGCTATTAATATTAATTGTCATGTAGCTAGACATAAATCTGTTATAATTTAGGAGATGAAAAATATGAAATTAACTGTACCTTTTAATGAAGATGATTTAAAAAAATTAAAAATAGGAGATACTGTTTTTTTAACAGGAACTATATATACAGCTAGAGATGCTGCCCACAAAAGACTTGTTGAGCTTATAAAAAAAGGAGAAAAGCTTCCTATTGAGTTAAAAAATCAAGCGATATTTTATGTGGGGCCAACTCCACCAAAACCTGGGCAAGTTATAGGAAGTGCAGGACCAACTACTAGTTATAGAATGGACCCATATGCTCCTCTTCTTATAGAAAATGGATTAAGAGGAATGATTGGAAAAGGTGGACGTTCTACTGAAGTAATTGATTCTATAAAAAAATATGGAGCTGTATATTTTGGAGCTATTGGAGGAGCTGGAGCTTTACTTTCTAAAGCTATAAAAAAAGCTGAACTTATAGCCTATGAGGATTTAGGAGCTGAAGCTATTAGAAAATTGGAAGTTGTAGATTTTCCAGTAGTAGTTATAAATGATGTTTATGGAAATGATTTATATAAAGAGGGACAAAGTAAATGGAATAGAGAATAAATATTTTTCTCTAGACAGATAATAATTCCCATGATAAAATACTCTTTGATAATAAAAATTCAAGGAGTATTTTTTTATGAAAATGTCAGAAGAAAAAATTCTTTCTCTTTTAAAAGAAGAGTTTGAAAATAAAAATATAGTGAGATGTATTTTTTCAAATATGAAAGGAGATTATGAATATAGTAAAATCATAGTTAAACCTTTAATTATAAAAAATAATTTTTTATATCAATTTGAGCAATTTAAAAATAATAAAGCTTATCATGAAAATATAACTATAGAAGAAACAAATAAAAAATTACAAAAAATTGTAGATAATTTTTATCAGTATATGATATTTACAAAAAATAGTGATATTCAAATTATCCGTGGAAAAAAAGATTTTAATGTAAAAAAAGTTACTAACGAAAAAGAGGTTTGTTCTTTATCTCACAATAAAACTAAAAAATATATATTAGAAGAGGGGACTAGAATTCCTTTTTTAATTAAATTGGGAATTATGAGTGAAGATGGAAAAGTTTTTAAAAATTCCTATGATAAGTTTAGACAAATTAATAAATATTTGGAATTTATAGATGATACTATAAAAGAATTAAAAAGTAAAAAACTTATAGAAAATCATATTAAAGCTATAGACTTTGGTTGTGGAAAATCTTATCTTACTTTTGCTTTACACCACTATTAAAAAAATATTCAAAATATGACTTTTGAAGTTATAGGACTTGATTTAAAAAAAGATGTCATAGAATATTGTAATAAAGTAGCAAAAGAATTAAATCTTGAAAATTTAGAATTTTTAACAGGAGATATAAAAGATTTTGATAAATTAAAAAATGTGGATATGATTTTTTCTCTTCATGCTTGTAATAACGCTACTGATTATTCTTTATTAAAAGGTTTAGAATTAAATGCAAAAGCTATTTTAGCTGTTCCATGTTGTCAACATGAATTTAATCAAAAAATGAGTTCTAATAAAAAAAGTGAATTTTATTCTAACTTCAATCCTATAGGAAAACATGGAATTCTTTTAGAAAAATTTGCTTCAATAGCAACTGATGCTTTCAGAGCTCAAGCTTTAGAACTTTGTGGGTATAAAACTCAAGTAATGGAATTTATAGATATGGAGCATACTCCAAAAAATATTCTTATAAGAGGAATTGTAGATAAAACTAATGAGAAAATTTTAGAAAAAAAATTAATAGAATATGAAAATTATAAAAACTTTTTAGGTATTGAACCACTATTAGATACCTTATTAAGACCTTATTTTAAAATTAAAGAGGTAAAAAATGAAAATAATTAAAGAGATTATTGTTGTAGAGGGAAGAGATGATATAACAGCTGTAAAAAGAGCTGTTAATGCTGAAGTTATAGCTGTTCATGGATTTTCAGTCAAAAAAAATCTTGAAAGAATACAGAAGGCTTATGAAAATAGGGGAATTATAATATTAACTGACCCAGATTTTGCTGGATTGCAAATTAGAAGAATTATAAAATCTCGTTTTCCTTTAGCAAAACAAGCTTATATAAATAGATGGGAAGGAAAAAAAGATGGAGATATTGGAGTAGAAAATGCTTCTCCTGAAGCTATTATAAGAGCTCTTGAAATGGCCAAATGTGAAACTGTTGAAGCTAGTAAAATTTTTACTGTTAACGACCTTATAGAAAATAATCTTACAGGACATAAAAATTCTAAGTTTTACAGAGAGAAACTTGGAGAAAAACTTGGTATAGGATATTCTAATGGAAAACAACTTTTATCAAAATTAAATAATTATGGAATTATTAGAGAAGAATTTGAAAATGCTGTAAAATCTTTTAAAAAGAAAAAAGTTGCCTTTGTATGTGTCCACAATTCTTGTAGAAGTCAAATAGCTGAAGCATTAGGAAAATTATATGGAAATGATGTTTTTGAAAGTTATAGTGCTGGAACTGAGATAAAAAATCAAATTAATCAAGATGCTGTAAAATATCTTAAAGAAATATACAATATACATATGGAAGAAGAGGGACAAAAATCTAAACTTCTTTCTGATATTCCAAATGTAGATATAGTTATAACTATGGGTTGTAATGTAAATTGTCCTTATTTGCCTTGTGAATACAGAGAGGATTGGGGATTAGAAGACCCTAGTGGGAAATCTAAAGAGGAATTTTACAAAACAATAAAACTTATTGAAGAAAAAATACTTTCCCTTAAAGAGAGAATAGAAAAAAATCTTTTATAAAAAAACAAAAAAGGCTGTAATAGTAACAGCCTTTTTTATATAATTTATTTTTAACTTTTATTTAATTTCTTCTAAAGTTTCAAGAAATAAATCTTTTTTATCTTGATATGATTTGCAAGTTGCTATCATCATTTTTAATTGTTCTTCTGATATTTTTCCAACTACTTTAGCAGGATTTCCTTTTATAAAACTTCCTTCTTCAATTTTTCCAATTTTTGAAGTTACTAAAGCTCTTGAAGATACAAAACAATTTTTTGGAATTTCTACATTATCTGTTATAATAGTTCCCATTCCAATTAAAGAATTGTCTCCTATTTTTGCTCCATGTATTAAACAATTATGACCAATAGTTACATTCTTTCCAATAACTACATCAGCATTATGTTCTCCATGAACAGTAGTTCCTTCTTGTATATTACTTCCTTCACCTATTTCAATATATAAAATATCTCCTCTTAAAACTGCTCCATACCAAATAGAAACATTATCTTGTACATTTACATTTCCAATTATTCTAGCTGTATCAGCTATAAAAACTTTTTCTCCAATTTTAGGTATATTATTTCCTAGTTTAAATAACATTATTCCTCCTCTTTATTTAGACATCTCTTTTGATTTTTTTTCACAAGCTTTCATTCCTTGAATAATAGCATTTCTAAATCCACATTCTTCTAATTTTTCTACTGCTTCAATAGTAGTTCCTTTTGGAGAGCATACCATATCTTTTAATTCTCCAGGATGCATTCCAGTTTCTAAAACCATTTTTGCTGAACCTAATACAGCTTGAGCAGCAAATTTATAAGCCATTTTTCTTGGTATTCCACTAGAAACAGCAGCATCTCCCATAGCTTCTATCAGCATAAAAATATAAGCTGGAGAAGAACCACTTACAGCTATTACCCCATCTATTAATTTTTCACTTACAACTTCTGTTTTTCCAAAAGCATTAAGTAATAAAAGTGCTTCATCTAACTCCTCTTTTGTTATAAATTCATTAGGCATAACGGCAGTCATACTTTCTTTTACAAGAGCTGGAGTATTTGGCATTATTCTTATAATTTTTACATCTTTTCCAAATAATTCTTTTGATTTTTCTAATTTTATTCCTGCTGCTATAGTGATTATGATTACATCTTTTTTAATATAATCTTTTATTTCATTAATAACTTCTGGATACATATCAGGTTTTACTGCTAAAAATAATATATCTGATTCATTAGCTACAAGTAAATTTGAATTTGAAGTTTTTACTCCTAAATCATTATATAATTTTTTTAATCTTTCACTTGATGGATCTGAATAAATAATACTTTCTTTAGGTACAATATTAGAAGCGATTATTCCACCTCCAATAGCATATCCCATATTTCCTCCACCAATAAATCCAATTATTTTTTCCATGAAATCCTCCTTAAAATTAAATTTAATTTTAAAAATTAGCAATAGTATTATACCATTTTTTATTTTTTTTAACTAGAATAAAAAATAATATATTATATAATTTTATCGGACTAAATAAAATTAGACTTTTATTTTTTATTCTGATATAATTAAATTAGATTAAATTATTTACTTAGGAGGAATAATTATGAAAAAAGTTTATGTTTTACTTGCTGATGGTTTTGAAGTTATAGAAGCACTTGCTCCTGTAGATATTATGAGAAGAGCTGGAATAGAAGTTATTACTTTATCTCTTAATAATAATCTTGAAGTTGTGTCTTCTCACAATATAAAAGTTATGGCTGATAAAATTTTTGATGGAGAATTTAAAGATGGAGATGGAATATATTTCCCTGGTGGATATCCAGGATATGAAAATCTACTAAAATCTCAAAAAGCTATGGAACTTGGAAAATATTATTTAGAAAATAATAAATTAGTTGGTGCTATTTGTGGAGCTCCTTCTAGTCTTGCTAGAGCTGGAATTATAGATGGAAAAAATATTACTTTACATTTTGGTTGTTATGATTTAGTTGGAGAAAAATGTAATATTATTGATAAACCAATTGTAGCAGATAGAAATCTTATTACAGGTAGTGGAGCTGGATATTCTGTTGATATGGGCCTTGCTCTTGTAAACTATCTTGTTCCTGAAAAAGTTGCTGATATTAAAAAAGCACTTACTATAAAAGATTAATTTTTATAAAATCATTTTAAATAATAAAAGTCTGTAAAAATTATTAAAAATAATTCTACAGACTTTTTTATTTTTTAATTAATATTTTTATTGTTTATAAAATTTTATATTTTTAAACTATTTTTGTTGTCCAATCTTCTACATTCCAAACTTCAGTAGCTATATCATTATAAAATTCTGGCTCATGACTTACTAAAACTATTGTTCCTTTAAACTCTTGTAATGCTCTTTTCAATTCATCTTTAGCTTCTACATCTAAATGATTAGTAGGTTCGTCAAGTACTAAGAAATTTATATTTTGTAGCATCAATTTACATAAACGAACTTTTGCATTTTCTCCTCCAGACAAAACTTGTACTTGACTTGTAATATGGTCTCTTGTGAGTCCACATTTAGCAAGTGCAGCTCTTGCTTCTTGATTTGTCATACTAGGATATAAATTCCAAATATAATCTAATGCTGTTATTCCAGAAATATTTTCTTCTTGTTGAAAATATCCAATTTCTAAAAATTGTCCATGCTCAACTTCTCCTGAAAATGGTTTTAATTTTCCAAGGATTGTTTTCAGCAATGTGGATTTTCCAAGTCCATTAACTCCCTTTATAGCTATCTTTTGATTTCTCTCTATAGTAAAATTAAGTGGTCTAGTTAAAGCTTCATTGTATCCTATCACTAAGTCTTTAACTGTTACAACTTCTCTACTTGGAGTACGAGCCTCTTTAAATTGGAAAGTTGGTTTTGGTTTTTCTCTAGCAATTTCAATTATATCCATTCTATCTAATTTTCTTTGACGGTCTTTTGCAAGATTTGTAGTGGCTACACGAGCTTTATTTCTAGCAATAAAATCTTTTAAATGAGCAATTTCTTTTTGTTGCTTTTTATATGCTTGTTCAATTTGTCTTTTCTTTAACTCATACATCTCTTTAAATTGATAATAATCTCCAGTATAACGGGTAAGTTCAGCATTTTCTACATGATAAATAACATTTACTACTTCATTTAAGAAAGGTATATCATGAGAAACAAGAATAAAAGCATTTTCATAATTTTTTAAGAAATTTTTAAGCCACATAATATGATTTTCATCTAAAAAGTTTGTAGGCTCATCTAGTATAAGTATCATAGGATTTTCTAATAAAACTTTTGTTAATAAAATTTTTGCTCTTTGTCCACCTGATAATTCTGTAACATCTCTATCAAGTCCTATATCCATAAGTCCAAGACCTGCTGCATATTCTTCTATTTTAGAATCAAGAGAATAAAAATCTCCACTTTCTAATATACTTTGAATTTCTCCAACTTCTTCCATCAAAGAATCCATTTCTTCTGCTGAACAATCTCCCATTTTATCATATAGTCCCATCATTTCTTTTTCTAATTCAAACATGTGGTCAAAAGCACTTCTTAATATATCTCTAATTGTTTTTCCCTTTTCTAAAGTACTATATTGGTCAAGATATCCTGTTGTAATGTGATTACACCAAGTAACTTTTCCTTCATCAGGAACAAGTTCTCCTGTTATAATATTTAAAAATGTTGTTTTTCCCTCTCCATTTGCTCCAACAAGTCCTACGTGTTCTCCTTTTAAAAGTCTAAAAGAAGCATTTTCTAAAATAGTCCTCGCTCCATATCCATGACTAACATTTGTTACTTCTAATATCATTATTTCCTCCAAAATTAAAAACTCTACAATTTATTATTTTATCATACTTTTTAGTTTTTTTCATTAATTATTTTTATTTTTATAAAAATATAGTATAATTATATTATCAATATACAAGGAGGACTTACTATGATTTTTTTAGGTATTATTATTTTACTAATTGTTATTATTGCTTTTATTCTAATTGGAATTTATAACAAATTAGTAAAAGAGAAAAATTTTGTAGAAGAAGCTTTTTCTACAATAGATGCTTATTTGAAAAAAAGATATGACCTTATTCCTAATTTAGTAGCTACTGTAAAAGGATATAAGGATTATGAAGGAGAAACTTTAGAAAAAGTTATAGCTGCAAGAAATAAATATATGAGCTGTACAAATATGAATGACAAAATAGAAAATGAAAATATGATAGCTGGGACTTTAGGAAAATTATTCGCATTGCAAGAATCTTATCCTGATTTAAAAGCTAATACAAATTTTTTATCTCTTCAAGGAGAAATTACAAAAATTGAAGAGGACATTTTACAAGCTAGAAAATATTATAATGGCAGTGTAAGAAATTATAATACTTATTGTGAAACTTTTCCTAATGTTTTCATTGCTAATATCTTTGGATTTAAAAAATATCCATTCTTTAATATAGAAGATAGTAAGGAGAAAGAAAATGTTAAAATTAGTTTCTAGTATATTTTTTATTTTATTTACAATATCCTTTGGTAGTAATAACTATGTTATAGATAATTATAAAATCAATATAAATATAACTGAAAAAAATGTATATAAAATTGAAGAGGAAATACAAGCTAATTTTTTAAGACCTAGTAGAGGATTATATAGAAAAATTCCTACTAAATACAACGGAAGGACTATTAAAGTTACAGATATAAAAGTTAATGAAAAATCTCTTATAAAAGAAAGTGATGATACTACTTTCATTAGACTTGGAGACCCTAATAAATACATAACAGGTATAAAAGATTATAAAATTTATTTTAATCACAATCTTGGTTGGGATAAAACAAATGAATATGATGAAGTTTATTATAATCTAATTGGTAATGATTGGAATACAACTATAAAAAAAGTTGAATTTTCTGTGACATTACCAAAACCATTTGATATAAACAAAATTTCTTTTACTTCTGGGTCTAGAGGTAATACAACATCTAATGGAGTATATTGGCAAGTAAAAGGTAATACAATATATGGATATACAACTTCATCATTATCTCCTTATGATAGTCTTACATTGGCTATCCCTCTAGAAAATGGCTATTTTGATATTGGTAGTAGTAAAATATTTTACTATTTAAATAATATAATTTATTCTGTCGGAAAATTCCTTTTATTTGGAATTTATCCTATAATATTATTTATTGCTTTCTATATTTATAAGAAAAATAAAAAAGAATTAAAAGTTATTGAAACAGTTGAATTTTATCCACCAGATAATCTTACTCCTACTGAAGTAGGTTATTATATAGATGGTTCAGTTGATGCAAAAGATTTGACTAGTATGATTTTCTATTGGGGTGATAAAGGTTATCTCTCAATAATCGAAAAGGAGACTGGTAGATTATTTAATAGAAAACAAATCTTTTTAGAAAAATTAAAAGATATAGAAACTGATAAAACTTTTGAAAGATATTTATTTGATAGTTTATTTGCCTTTGCAAATGGAAATATAGTAAATATTTCAGAGTTAAGAAATGAATTCTATATTTATATGGAAAAAACAAGTGATATTTTTCAAATAGATTTAATAAAAAATAAGAAAACACTATATTCTAAAGAAAATAAAACAAATACTAGAAAAATAACTTTTTTAATTCCTGTAACTATGCTTTCTACTTTTATTCTTATTAGTACTTTTAGTGATGGAAATTTTCCTAATGTTATCTTATTCTTTATAGCCACTATTATAACTTCTGCATTACTTGAAAAACTTTCTAGAAAACTTAGAGTACGCTCAGAATATGGTAATAAAATTCTAGGTAGATGTCGTGGATTTAAGAAATTTTTAGAAGTTACTGAAAAAGATAAATTAGAAATGCTTTTAGAAGAAAATCCAAATTATTTTTATGATATTTTACCTTATGCTATTGTATTAGGAGTAAGTGATATATGGGCTAATAAATTTAAAGATTTAGTTACTGCTCCTCCTACTTGGTATAATACAAATTCAACAAATGATGTATTTGTATTTTCCCATTTTATGGGAAGATTTAATAATTCTTTGAATTCATTAAATAATTCTATGCTTTCATCTCCTAAATCTTCAACTAATTTTGGTGGTGGTCGTTCTTCTTCTAGTGGTGGTTCTTCTGGAGGAGGAGCAGGAGGTGGAGGTGGAGGAAGTTGGTAAAACTTATATGCCACACTTCTGACATAATGTTTTAATATAATGAATTTGTTCATAAGACCTTTCCTTTTAAATATAAGAAATGGTAGAAACTGTGATATTAGCCGGTCACAGTTTCTTTTATTTTTTGTAATATTTTCTTTACTATTATAAAAAAAAGATATATAATATAATTCCTTGGCAGGGGAGTTTTATATAAAAAAGGTTCATTACAATGTAATGAACCTTTTTATTTTACCATACTGTTACAGCTGAAGCTCCAAAGCCACAACTTGTAGAATAATATTTTGCATCTATTGGTTTACCTTTATATAACATAACTAATCCATATGTTTTTTTAACTGCTTCTCTTGTTTCTGGATTTTCATGTGTGTTATTATAAACTTGGGACATTGTATTGTCTGTTACATGAAAACCTTGAGCTCTGTATCTACCTTTTAAGTAGTCACTAAGAGCATAAGTTCTAGCTGCCACAGCTTGAGCTTTTAAAGCTTCAATACCAAAACTTCTTGGCATTTCACTAGGTACAACTTGCAATAAATAATCTTCTATAAAGACTTCATTGATAAGATTAAGTCTACTAGAAGCAGTTTGTGATAATTTTACCTCTAAAGTTCCTCTATATGTTGGATTTTTATGAGCTCTTCTTATAGAAGTTATAGTAAATCTATTGTTAGAACTTCTAAGTTCTACTTTTTCTTTTGTTTCAGCTCTCTTTTTTCCATTTATGTAGACATACATCTTTGACGATTTAGGAACTATTTTTACTTCATCACCTTTTTTTAAAGTAATTCTCATCCAACTATTTACAAGGTCTGATTTAGCATCAGTTTTTATTGTAACTACTTCATGATTAAGACTAGACATATTACTTGTAGTAAGTCCTATTCTTATCTCTCTTCCAACTCCAGGTAAAGAATACATATTTTTTATTTCTATATCTTTATAATAAAAATTCAAGATTTCTTTAAAATTTTTTCCATAATTTTTACTTAAGTCGTAAGCTCCATATTGGCTCATACCGGAACCATGCCCAAATCCTCCACCATAAACTACAAAATCTCCACCTTTTTTCTCTATAGCAAAAAATCCTGATGGTAATAGTGGTGGATTATATTTTGTTGAAGTATATTTTCTATCTCCACCTTTTGCAAGTTTTAGTTCTACTTTTTTTCCTACATTATATTTTGCTAAACCTAAAACTTTTCTTATTGTATATTCCCCTCTTAAAAGATACTCTCCATTACTTCCTTTTATTAAAAGATAAGTAATAACTCCTGATTTTCCTCTTTCTAAAACAATAATATCTTTTAATCTTCCTACAGGATTAGATTTTATAGGTTTTCTAACCCATCTATTTTTTTCTAAAGTAAATACAAAAGATTTATTTATTGTAGGTAAAACTTTATTAATACTTTTTGCATAGTCAGAAGAATCAATTTCATAAGTCCATCTCCAATAACTTGAATTATCTCCATATCCTTGCATTTTAGAATTTCTAAAAAACATTATAAAATCTTTTTCTGATTTTCCAATAAATCTTCCATTTGTTAAATGGCTACTATCTCTTAAATATGGAAAATTATCTGTATAAGTGACATCTGGTGTTGGATATCCATACTTTGAAAAATATGAAATTCTTCCATCCCTACCAACATTTTGATTATAACTTGGTCTATAATGAGTAGAAGATTTTTTATTTCCACACCCTACATAAAATATCATAATAACCAAAGTAAAAAAACTTAAAATATATTTTTTCATTAGTTCTCCTTATAATGTAACATTATTCTTTTTAATATATTCTCTAACTCTTTCTAATTCTTCCACAGTGTCAACACCTATAATTTTATGTTGAGTTTCTAAGACTTTTATTTTATGACCATTTTCTAAAACTCTTAATTGCTCTAATGATTCAGAAATCTCAAGTGGTGTTTGCTCCCATTGAGAATATTCCATTACAAACTTTCTTTTATATCCATAAATTCCCACATGTTTATAATAGATATCTTTATTTTTATTTCTTGGATATGGAATTACTGACCTTGAAAAATATATAGCATAATCATTTTTATCTGTAATAACTTTTACACTATTAGGATTTTCTATATCCTCTTGATTATCAAGTTTAAATTTTAAAGTTCCCATTTCTAATTGAGGTTCTTTTTTAAAAGCATCTATTAAAGAATTAATCATATCTTTTTCTATTAATGGCTCATCACCTTGAATATTTATAATCACATCTACATCAGTTATTTTTTCACAAACTTCTGCTATTCTACTTGTTCCATTAGGATGGTCCTCTCTAGTCATAATAGCTTTTCCACCAAATTTAACTACTTCATCATAAATTCTTTTATCATCAGTAGCTACTATAACATCATCTAAATCTGAATTTTTAACTCTTTTATACACCCATTCTATCATTGTATGACCACATATATCTTTTAAAGGTTTTCCTTCTAATCTACTTGAACCATAACGAGCTGGTATTACTCCTAAAAATTTCACTTTTATTCCTCCTATGATATAAAATTATTTTATACGCTACTAAAATTGTATCATATTTTCAAATTAATGTAAAAAATAAATTTATAAAATCCAAATTTTTATAGTATAATTATTATATAAAATACTATACAGGGAGGATTTTATGGAAAATATAAAAAAATTTGCTGAAATTATAAAAAATAGTAATTATATTGTTGCTTTTACAGGAGCTGGAGCCTCTACTGATTCTGGACTTGCTGATTTTAGAGGAAAAAATGGTCTTTACAATAATAGAAATTTTATGGGATATGAGCCTGAGGAAATTCTTAGCCATGATTTCTTTTTTGCTCACAGAGATATTTTTAATAGATATCTAAAGGAAAAACTTTCTATAGATGGAATAAAACCAAATTTTGGTCACAAAGCATTAGCTGAACTTGAAAAATTAGGAAAATTAAAAGCTGTTATTACTCAAAATATTGATAATTTGCATCAAGAAGCAGGAAGTAAAAATGTTTTAGAACTTCATGGAACTTTAAAAAAATGGTATTGTCTAAACTGTGGTAAAAAATCTAATGAGGATTTTAAATGTTCTTGTGGTGGCACTGTGAGGCCTCAAGTAACTCTTTATGGTGAAATGCTTGATGAAGTTGTAACTGAAAATGCTATAAAAGAAATTAAAAAAGCTGATACTCTAATAATAGTTGGAACAAGTTTAACTGTTTATCCTGCAGCTTATTATATAAATTATTTTAAGGGAAACAATCTTATAATAATTAATGAAACTCCTACTTCACAAGATGGAATAGCAAATATAGTTATAAGAGAAAAATTTGCAAACGTTATGAAAGAAATAATGAATATTCTTAAATAATTTTATTTCTATTTCCTTTATTTTTTAATTTTTCCACTTGATTTAAAATTTTTAATAAATATTCACACTTAAAATATATTAATTTTTACAAAAAAACTACACTTTTTTAAAATTCAAGTGTAGTTTTTCTTTTTTAATTATATAAAATTTCTGCTATATTTTTCCTATATTTACTTGATTGTTCTATTTCTATTGTATGACTTTCCATTAAGAATTTTCTTGCATTCCATTTAGTTGATAAAAGTCCATTATCTGGGTCTAAATTTTGATAATATAAATCTCCACTTGCCACCAAACTATCAATAAATTCAAACTTACTTGGAGAATAATATCCAGCATTTATTATTTCTTCATAATATCTTTTCCAAATAGGAGCAGCTAATCCTCCTCCTGTTCCTCTAGGAATTTCTTTATTATCATCATATCCCAAATAAACTGTTGTTACATATTCTGGAGTTATTCCTGCATACCAAACACTCAAAGAGTCATTAGTCGTTCCAGTTTTTCCTCCTTGTTCTATATTTTTTCCTTTTTTGGTAACTACAGTGGCAGGTTTACTTGTTCCATATTTTACAGAACTTACTAATAAATTAGTTGTAAGAGCAATGTCTCTAGTATCAAAAACTTTTTTTACACTTGGTGTATTTTTAATTAAAGTATTTCCATCTTTATCTCTTACTTCTAAAACACACATTGGCTCTACAATATAACCTCCATTTGAAAAAATTGCAAATGCTTTCGACAAATTTAATGGTGTAGCTGTTAAAGCTCCTAAGGCAGCACTTAAATTTGTAGTTGGTTCCATTCCAATATCTAATTTTTTGACATTTTCATTTAAAAACTTCGGTGTGATATTTTCTAATAATTTTATAGCCACACTATTAGCTGACCTATTAAAAGCTTCAAGTAAAGTTTGGTTATTTTTATATGTTGTTGTAACATTCTTTGGAGCCCACCCATTATCATAAAGAGCTCTAGAATCCTCTATTATAGTATTTTCTTTGTATCCTTTCATTATTGCAGAAAGATATACAAAAGGTTTAAATGATGACCCAATTTGTCTACTTGATGATATAGCTCTATTAAAGTTTCCAGGAATAAAGTTTCTACCTCCAATTATGCTTGTTATGTATCCATTAGAACTATTAATAGTTACCATAGCTCCTTCTAATTCTGGATTATCTACAATTGGTTGATATTCATTAAATACTTGTTGTGCCACTTTTTGCATATTGTAATTAAGTGTTGTAAATACTTGTAATCCACCATTATAAATAAGTTCTTCATCAAAGTTTTCTTGTAAATAATCTAAAACTAAATCTGTAAAACTTGGAGCTAAAGATTTATTTACTTTTTCTCTTTCATAAACAATAGTAGTTGTTACTGGGTCTATTTTTCCCTCTACATCTTCCTCTAGAATAAATTTATGATTTATAGCTTTTTGATATTCATCTTCACTAATAAATCCATAACGTTTCATTTGTGAAAGAACTAATCTCATTCTCTCTAACGAAGCATCTAAATTTTTTCTAGGATTATAATATCCTGGTCTATTAGGAATTCCAGCAAGCATAGCAGCTTCTGAAATATTTATATATCTAATATCCTTTTTAAATAGAGATTTAGCAGCGCTTTTTACTCCATAATCTCCCTCACCAAAATAAATTTCATTTAAATATTTTACAAAAATTTCATTTTTGGTGTATCTTTTTTCTATCTCAACTGTCAAAATTGCTTCTTTTATTTTTCTTGATAATTTTTTTTCATGATTTAAAAAAGCATTTCTTGCTAATTGTTGAGTAAAAGTACTAGCTCCTTGACTTTTACTTCTTGATTTTATATTTACCACAATGGCCCTCATTAGTCCAATAGGGTCAATTCCATAATGGTTGTAAAATCTTCTATCTTCAATAGCCACAAAAGCATCTTTTAAATTTTCTGGTATTTCATCAAATTTTGCTGGAATTCTTGACTCTCTATATAATTCATCTATTACTACTCCATTCATATCATAAACTTTTGTAGGAATAGATGGCGTATAAGATTCTATTAAATTTTCTATATCTGGCATCTGTTTTTTATAATGATTTATAACTAAAGTCACACTTAAAATTCCAGTAAAAAATAAAACTACGCATGTCATTAATGTTATTTTAAAAGCTTTTTTCATTGAATTATCTCCATTTATTTAGTTGTTCTTTGTCTTAATTGTCCACAAGCCCCATCTATATCTGTACCTTTTTCTCCTCTTATTATAACATTTACTTTCCTATCATTTTTTAAATAATTATAGAATCTTTCAATTTTTTTCTCACTAGGTCTTTCAAAATCATTTTCTACCACAGGATTATATGGTATTAAATTTAATGCATGGTCAAATTCATGTACAAAATCTGCTAACATTTCAGCATCCCCTTGTGATACATTAAAATCTTTTATTAAAATATATTCAAAAGTTATTCTTCTATTTGTTCTTTTTTGATATTCCTGTAATACTGTAAATAAATCTTCTAATGGATATTTTTTATTAATTGGCATTAACTCATCTCTTTTTTCATTGAATACAGCATGAAGAGAGATTGCCAATTCAACTTGCAATTTTTCTTCCATTAGTCTTTCTATTCCTGTAATAATTCCAGATGTTGAAACTGTTATTTTTCTTCTTGAAATATTAAGTCCCTTTTCATCAGAAAGTATTTTTATAACTTTTATTAGATTATCAATATTTAAAAATGGTTCTCCCATTCCCATAAAAACTATATTATTTACATTTTGTTCTCTGTTTCTAAGTCTTCTCTCTATTGTATAAATTTGATTTAAAATTTCGTGAACTGTAAGATTTCTCTCATATCCTGAAGCACCTGTTGCACAAAATTTACATTTTATAGGACATCCAACTTGTGTAGACACACAAACTGTATTTCTATCTTTATGTTTTAATAATACTGTTTCTATTGTATTTCCATCTTCTAGTTTAAATAAAAATTTTTCTGTACCATCTATTTTTGAAATTTGATGATTTATTATATTTAATAATGGTATATATGAATTATTATCTAAAGTTTCTCTATCTTTTAAAGAAATATTTGTCATATCATGAATATTTCTAACTAACTTTGAATGTAACCAATTATATATTTGTTTCCCATAAAATTTCTTCATTCCAAGTGATAAAATATAATCTGTTAATTCAGCCTCATTAAGATTTAATAATGCTATTTTTGAGTTTTCCATTCTTCCTCCATCTTTATAAAAAATTGTATTTGACTATATATTTTATCAGTTTTTTAGAAAAATAACAAGCATTTATTATTATAATATGTTATCTAATAACTCTATTATCTCTTTTTTTGTGGCAGTTCCTTTTATATTTCCTTGATTTTGACTTCCACCACCTTTTAAAGTATTTTTCTTTTTGATAATTTTTTTTATAATTTCATTACAATTTAAAGTATTACTACTTAACATAATTGCACTATCTGAAATTCCTATAAATGTTTCATCTCTATCAGAAAAATATTTTCTGACCTCATTAATAACATCTTTTTCATCTTCATAAATCACAATTTTTTTATCTTTTATAATTATTGGAGTTTTTATTAATGTTTCAAATATATTTTTTGAATATTTTTGATTTAAAAGTCCATAGGCTCTTTTTAAATTTTCATGTTCTGCCATATATTTTTCTAACATTTCAATAATTTCATTATTTCTACAACTAAACTTATGATTTAATTCTTTTATGACTTCTGATTTTTTATTATAATCTTCAATAGCTCTATCTCCAGCTAATAAATAAAATCTTGTGTATTTTCCTTTTATTCTTTCATGAGAAAGAATTTTTAAAACTCTTGCTTCTTGAATATTTTTTAGATGAAATCCAGCACAAGCACAAAAGTCATAATTCTCTATCTCTACAATTCTCACAAGTCCATCTTTTATCTTTTCACTAAGTGGTTTTCTAAGAGGTAATTCTTTTGCTTCTGGAATAGTTACATTTTTTTCTATTACTTTAGCTCCAGTTTTTATTACTTCATTTACTTTTTTCTCTAGTTCTTTTATAGTTTCTTCTGAAATATTATCACTGTCTAAATCAACAGTAGTTACTTCTTCAGCCATTCTAAATCCCACATTGTGTAATCCAAAATATTTTGTGGCAACACCTGAGAATAAATGTTCTGCTGTATGTTGAACAGCTATATCTTCTCTTCTTTTCATATCTATAGAATACAAATATTTTCCAACTTCTAACTCTCTATCTATTATAATTTTATCAGGTAGAACTTCTAAAACTTTAGCTTCTCCTATATAACCTCTATCACCTAATTGTCCACCCTTTCCGTCTATATAAAATTCTAAAGAATTTTCTTCTAAATAATTTATAGTTATTTCATAATTTTTTTTATTTTTTATACATTTTATTATCTCTAGTTCCAATTAAGTCACCTCTTCAAAATATAAATTTATAAAATAATTATACTATAATTTTTTGTATTTTCAAAGTTAAAAAATAAAATGTCTTTTTCTTAAAAAAATATTGACATTCTAACTAAAATAATGTATTATATTTCGTAGCAAGTAATTGCCCAGATGGTGAAATTGGTAAACACAACAGACTCAAAATCTGTCGGTAGCAATACCTTGCGGGTTCGAGTCCCGCTCCGGGCACCATTTATAAGTAATAATCATATATATCATTATATATGATTTTTTTATTTTTTGTCCTAATTTATATTTTCTTACTAAAATCTATTTATATAAATCTTATTCTTAATATTTTATTAAAGCCCTGCTACTGCCAATAAATCATCTCATTTTTGTAACTCTTCTTTTACTTTCTTATCTCCCTTTAAAATTCTTTCTACTATATCTTTTTTAAAGGCTTCTATTGTTATAGATTTATCTACTTCGGTAGCAAATATATTTAAAGATAATGCCAACATTAAACTAAAAATTAATTTTTTCATAAAAATCATCTCACTTTTTCAAAATTAATTTATAAAGAAATTATGTCACTTTAATATCAAAAAGTATAGTTACATATCTTAAAAATATCAAAAAAATCTTCTTTTATAAAAATAATAAAAACTATAAAAAAACTTGAATTTTATAAGATAAAGTAATATAATAGAAATGAGAAAGGGGCAGAAATGCAACCAAGTATTAGGTGTCCCTACACCTGAACGCTGAATGAAGCACAAACACTGGATTTTTTCCATCTCAAGACTTATATACGCAGTATAGCTGGAGGGATATAAGGGGCTTGAGAAAGGCTGAAAGAGAGAAAATGAGCCGAATATAATACTTCTCTAAAGGGAAACAAACTGTACCAGCAGTTTAATAGGGATTAAAAAAACTTGATTTTTCAAGGATAAAGTAATATAATATAACAAATAATAGAGGTTACGAAGCCTGTCAAAAAATCGTTTTAATAGTTGTAGAGAAAGTTAGTCTTTCTCTATTTTTTATTTTATCCAACTGTATTCTTTAATAAAAAACAGCTGAAATAATTTAAAGTTAATCTTTCTCCATTTTTACCTTCATAAAATGAAACTCTTGAATTTTATAAGATAACATGATATAATGAATTAGAAGATAGAACTTGTCAATCTGTACAGGAAAGTGAAAATCCCTAGCTTCTAATCTTGCCTTGAGATAATATCAATAAATGGTTTTAAAAGGGTTCCCATAAAGTAATGGTTGTAGGCTAACAACGAAAAAAATAGTCTAGCGATAGTTGACAGACAATTTTAAAAACAGGTTCTTTTAATATCTACCATATAAGTAGAAATTTTAAAAATGAGTAAACCTCTGCTCTATTAAATGAGAAACTATAAAAACAAGTAACTATTTTAAAAAGTATAAAAATTTTTTTGCAAGGGTGAAATTAATCCTTGCATTTTTAGTACCTAAAATTATATTTTTAAATAATTGAAAAACTAGAAGTTCCTGTTTTAGCTAGTTGGAGAAGTGAGTGTTTCTCTGAAAAAGAAAGAGATTTATTACTTTATAAATACAACATTTAAAGGAGGAAATTATGGAAAAGATAATAAATTTAGAGGAAAAAAGTTTATATGAGTTTATAATTAACTTAAAACATAGTGATATAGGCGAATTAATAGAAAATAGCAAATCTAAAGAAGAAGAAGATTTTTACTGGAAATTACAAGAATTAATTTTGAGAATACAGCAAGAGAAAATTATAGCTGAAGGCATATTCTAATTTTAAATATAGAGCTGTTTTGAAAAGAGGAAATCTGAGATTAAAAAAAATATAAGATAATACATTTAAAAAAATAAAGATATTTCCATTCTTACTTTCGATTATGAAAAAATAATAGAAAAAATAATTTTTGGAGATTTTCCAAGTTATAGAATAAGAAATGTTAAAATCCTAGAACCTAATTTGTTACCTATTGGTTATTCAAATACCATTGATTCAACCAAGTTAAAAAAATGGATAGAAAGAAGAAAAATCTCAAAAAATAGAAAAAATATGGAAAATGTTTTAAATTTAAAATTAAAAGATTTAAAGCTTGATAATAATAGTTATGTATTATTGTCTAAAAAAAGAAGATATTTTTAAAGAAGGAATAAAATTATTAGAAGCTGTAACTAAAATATATGGAAAAGAAAAAATAGAAGATTTAATGCTTTTCGATTCTCTGATTTATAATACAGATAGACATTTAGGAAATTTTGGAATGTTAGTTAATAATAATACAAGGGAATTTTTAAAGTCTGCTCCTATATTTGACAATGGAAATTCTATTTTATCTTTTTTAAGTGAAGATCCAACAAAAAAAGACACACTTAATCATTATACTTCTAAATTTAATATAGACTTTAATATTTTATCACTCCTTTCTGTACAAGAAAGACATATAGAGGGATTAGAAAAATTAAAAAATTTTAAATTTACAAGACACCCTAAGTTTAATTTAGAAAACAGTCTTTTAGAAAAGGCTGAAGCATTTATTCAAAAAAGAGCAAGTTTTATAATTAATCAACTAAAAGAAAAAAATAAAAAAATCTAAATTAAAAAATTACTATTCTAAAATAACAAAAACATAAGATTTTGCAAGGGGCGATTCTCCCCTTGCAAAACTTTCTTGTCCTGATTTAATTTAAAAATTTCTAATAATCTTTCTTTATTAAAATCAAAAATATTAAAAGTTTTTTCTAAGTTAGAAAGCCTAAATTTATCTTTTTTTCCTTTAAGAATACTTTTGCTAGTAGTAAAAACAATATGTTTCTTATTTTCTTACCATTCTGTAAAATATCTATCTTTTTTCATATTAAAAATAAAATTTTCTTTTGAAGTGGATATTTACATATTTTTTATTATTTTCTGTTAGTCTTATAATATCTCTAGTAAATAAAAAGGATTAATATCTACAAAATATAGAAATTAATCCTTTTTTTCTTACTAAAACCTATTTATATAAGTCCCATTCTTAATATTTTGTTAAAGCCCTGCTGCTGCCAATAAGTCATCCCATTTTTGTAACTCTTCTTCTGCTCTTTCATCTCCTGCCTCAAGAAGTGTTTGAAGTTTATCTTCCAATTCTTCCCATATTTTTTCTGCTTTCTTATCTCCCTTTAAAATTCTTTCTACTATATCTTTTTTAAAGGCTTCTGTTGTTATATATTTATCTACTTCAGCAGAAAATATGTTTAAAGATAATGCCAACATTAGACCAAAAATTAATTTTTTCATAGAATCTCCTTTCTATATTATGTTGACTTTATATACAAATAAATAGTTGTAGATAGACACATGCTCAATAAAAATTTTTTTATTACTTTTCTTCCTCTTTTATTACTACATTATTTTTATTAAATTCTCTTAATTTTCCTTTCTTATTGCCATTTACTACCAAATAATCTTTTTTTACTCCGCCATTCTTATATCTTTCTAAAATATATCTTTCTTCTTTAATTTCTCTTTTTTCATTATATTTTCTTACTGCTATAATTTCTCCATTTTCATAGTAAACTTCTTCTAATAAGTTTCCATTCATATCAAAACTATTATTTTGAATTAAGTCCTTTATCTCTCCATTCTCAAATTTAATTACTTTTTGAATTTCTCCATTCCAATTTCTAAAAGTTCCAAGTCCTGTATATAATTTATCAGTAATATAGTCATAATATTTTCCATAATCATGATATAAACGGAATTGAGTATTTATAATTTCTCCATCTTTGCCCATAACCTCTTTTGTAGAAGGATATTTTATTCCATCTAAAAATATTCCATACATTATTACTTGTCCTTTAAAGAAATTTACAATTTTGTTATATTCCTCTTTCTCTTTTATAGCATCCTCATCTTTTTTTTCTACATATTTATTAATTTTTTCATATATTTCTTTTACTTCTTTTCTTGCTTCTTTTTTATGTAAAACTTCTGCTTCATAAAGTAATTTAAATTTTTCTTCCTTATTTAATTCTTTATACCTTCCACAAGAACATAATAATAATCCTATAAATAAAATAGTTAATATTTTTTTCATAATTATTCCTCCTGAGAAATTTCTTCTGATTCATCTGGATTCTTATTTTGTAAAATAAAAGATACTCCCATTGAGATTAATCCTAAAAGTAACACAATCCAAGCAAAAGAAAATCCAATATAAGATCTTGCTTCTTTGTCGATACTCATAATTTGAATAAATAAATATAAAAATGACATTACATATAAAACAGCAGAAATTAATATTCCTGATTTAAAATAAAATTTATGTTTTTTATAAGCTGAATAAGCTGTAAAAGCTCCACTCATTATAAATAATATAACTATAAATCTAATAGTAAATGTTTGTTGAGATATATCTACAAATCCTTGGAAATCTTTTAATCTTCCTAAAGTTGTCACTCCAAATCTTATTTTTCCAAAGAAAGGTATATTAGCCCCAACAAAAGGCATAAATGCCCCTAATATATATAAAATTCCACCTACTACACCTATAAAATGATAGTTTTCACTTTTTACATTAGTTCCTATTTTATTTTTTACAAACTCTTCAGATTTATTATAAATTTTTTCTACATTTTCTTTAAAATCACCTTTCAACATTTCTTCAGATTTATTGCGAAGATTGTCAAAAGTTTCTTTTACATTTTCTTTATTAATATTAAATTTTATTAAGTTATTAACAGTTATATAAGTTGTAAATTCTCCCTCTTGCAAAGTTTTTTGTATTTCCATTATTTCTTTTGCTGTTGGTATTTCTATATTTTCATCTTTTAATTCTTGCAACTTTGTTTTTAATATTCCAGTAGCTACCTTTTCTATTCCTTCCTCTTTTTCAGCTAATCCTGTTATTCCTTCAAAATCTGGAAATTTTATTAGAAATTTTCCATTTTCTAATTGTTTTACTACAGCTATATATTTATATGATTTTTCCATAATATCCTCCTTATTTTACACTTTGTCTAGTTTGTCTTTGTTGAATTTGAGAATTATTATTTTCTACTTTCTCTTGTTTTACTTGATTTACTCTATTTTGTTTTGCAGTTTTTGGACTTTGAATTTTATGAGTTGTTGCTATAAGCTTATCATTAGAATATACACGAGTCATTACTTTTTCAGGAATTATTCTTAAATCTTTTTTTAAACTATATTGTGAATAATTTCCATGAAGTTGCTTTATAGTATTTCCATTTACATCATTTCTAAAATATCCATAACTAACAATTTTTCCATTTAAGTCATAAATAGGAAATGTTGTTACAACTACTAAAGATGAATTTGTTTTATTTTGCACTTTTCCAACTAATGAAGTTTCCAAACCTGTTTTTTCTATATATTTTATTTCTAATTTATATCCTTCAAAAGCAAAGTTTTTACCAGAGGGAACAGGTAATTTTATACTAGCAGGAGTGTCACCTTTTAATTTTTCAACCATTCCTATCACATTATCTATTCCAGCCTCTACTCCACTTGAAATCTTATTCATCACAGTATCTACATTTGTACATCCTACAAAAAATAACCCTACTATCAAATTAACTATTAATAATATTTTTTTCATAACTCCCCCTAAAAATTATTGTCTTTGACCATTTACATATTTATATATTTCTTCTTTTCCATTTTTAAATATATATTTTGCATCTCCATCAACTACACCATTTTTATAGTTATAAATCTCTTTATCTCCATTTGAAAAATAATATACAGCTTCTCCATTTTGTAGATTATTTACATATTTATATACTTCTTTATCTCCATTTAAAAATTTTATCTCTGCTTCTCCATTTTTTATTCCATTTTGATAATTATATGTTTCCACTACTCCATCAGAATAAGTAAGAGTTGCTTTTCCTTCAGGCTTACCATTTTTTTCTTTATAAATTTCTGTTGAAACTATATTTTTTCCATTAAAATTAGTTTTTATAACATCATTTTTAGTTTTATATTCTTTTTTTCCTATAACTTCCCCTTTATCATTTTTTATTTCTTCTACCCTATAAAAACTATTTTGATTTTCTTTATTATTCATTCCCACTTTTTTCTTAATAGCTTCAAAATCTAAAGGCACATAATCTTTTGCCACCTGATTTTCTTTTAAGTCAACTTGATATTCTTGGTTTACAAAAGTAGTTCCAAATATCTTTTCTATATTTTTCTTACTATTTCTTTTATCAAGATATGTCATTGTTCCTGAAATACTTGCTGCTATAATTATTGAAACTCCAATTCCTAAAAATAATTTCTTTTTTTCATCCATAATTAACTCCTTAATCATAAGACATCTGTTTTTTTATTTTTTCTAATCTGTTTTTTTAAAGATAATTAAATAAAAAATACTTATAATTTTATAATATATAAATAAGATAAAAAAGTCAATATTTTAGAAAAATTTTTTATTTTATGCTATAATAAGTTTATTTTTAATACACATTTTATAATCTGAAATATTCAAATAAATCTTTTTGAATTTCATTTTTTAATTTTAAAGTATATTTTATATAACTTTCTTCTTTTTCATTAAAACATTGTTGAAATTCTATAACTCTCTCTACTTCTCCTAGATAATAAAAATTCTCTCCCTCTTTTTTCTTCATAAAAGCCTCTATACTATAATAATTATCTGCTATCTTTCCTTCAATAGTTTTAACTCCCTTTTTCTCTAAATAACGATTATTCTTTGAAAACCATGTAAAAATACCAGAATTTATAAATTGATTATCAAATAAATTATTATTATCTAAAGTTATAAAAATTATAACCTTTTTTTCTTCTTCAAATGTTGTATATCCACTAACTTGATACCCATTATTAAAATCTAAATTAAGATTCCAAAATCCTTGTTGTTTTGTGTACTCTTTATATTTTAATATAGATTTTTCTCCTATTTGTTTATAATTTTTTTCTACATAAGCTAAGTTATAATTTATTAAATCATCTATCAATTTTTTAAAATAATTATTTTTATCATACGACTTTTTAAAGTCATCTTCTATGATAAATATATTATTATCTCTTTTAATTATAGGTTCATAAGTTTTTGCTGTAGAAAGACTTGTAAATATCTCTTTTGTAAAATGTTTTAAAGCATTCTCTATATTTTGCTTTTGATTATTTAAAAGGTATCTTTCTTTTATAGCTTTTTCTATCTCCTCAATAGTTATTTTTCCTTTTTCCAAAATTAGTTTTAAAATATTTATCTCATGTAATCTCTTACTTGGAGTAAAAAATGATGATAAATATTCTAAATAATTTTTTTCTAATTTTGTTAAATTTTCTACAAATTTTGGTCTTAAAACTTTTAAAACTTCATCATAATCTTTTTTATACTTCAAAATTATATTTGGTTCTATCATATTTCTATTAAAAAAATCAAATAAAAAAGGAATCCTTCCAAGTTGTTTTTCTAATAAATTAAAATCATGTTCAATATTTTTTTTAGTAGAAAAATTTGTAGAATTTATATTTTCAAATATTCTTTCTTTTACTATCTCTTCAAAAATTATACTGCTTTCCCCTGGAATCATATTTGTCCCATTAATTAAAAATCTTTTCATATAATCTTTATCAAAACTATTATTTTGAGATATAGCAGTAGGAATTAAAAAGTTATTTTTATAATTTCCTATAAAATCAAGAATAACTACATAATCTTTATCATTATATTTTCTAAGCCCACGACCTAATTGTTGAATATAAATTATAGAAGATTCTGTTGGTCTTAAAAATATAACTTGATTTACACAAGGAATATCTATCCCCTCATTAAATATATCTACAGATATAATATACGAAATCTCTCCTTTTTCCAATTTTGAGATTGCATTTTCTCTCTCTTCATTGGTATTTTTTCCTGTTAGTCCAATAGATAATATTCCTCTCTCAAGAAATTTTCTCTCTAACTCATATACTTCCTCTACTCTTGATACAAATATAAGTCCATGTAACTTTTCTCCAGAATATCCATAATATTTACTTTTTTCAAGTATATGGTCAACTCTTTTATCTACAACTAAATCTTTTATAGTAGTATCTTCAGATATCTCTTTTCCATCAACTAAAATATCAGAAATTCCAAAATAATGGAAAGGGCAAAGTAAATTTTCTTTTAAAGCATCATGTAATCTGATTTCATAAACTATATTGTGGTCAAACATCTTATAAATATCAAAATTATCACTTCTTTCTGGAGTAGCTGTCATACCTAAAATAAATTTAGGTTTAAAATAATTAATTATTTTCTGATAAGTTTTAGCTCCCCCATGATGCACTTCATCTACTATTATGTAATCAAAATATTCTGGAGAAAAATTGCTAAGATGTTCATCTCTATTTAAAGTTTGTACCATAGCAAATAAATAATCTGTATCAATAGGACATTCCCCATATATCCCCATTTTTTTATCATCAATTATACTTTTAAATGTAAGAAGCGATTTATCTAAAATATTTTTTCTATGGGCTAGAAACAAAAATTTTTTAGGTTTAACTTTTTTTACATCAAAAGCTCCAAGATAAGTTTTACCTGTACCTGTAGCACTTATTAAAAGTCCCTTTTTTTCATTTTTTCTCAAAATTTCCAGATTTTCTAAAGCTTCCTTTTGCATTAAATTTGGTTTTACATCTTTTAATAATATTTTCTCATTTTCATAATTTATTTTTTTATAAAATTCTCTACTAGATAGATACAAATTTTCATATTTTTCTATATCTTCCATAGTAAGAATTGGTAAATCCAAAAAAATATTATTAAATTTTTCTAAAGAGTCTTGTATCAATTTTCCATTTTCTAAAGAAGTTACTTTTAAATTCCATTCAAAATTAGTAGTTAAGGCTGTTTGTGTAAGATTACTACTTCCTATTATCATTGTCCAAATATTCCCTTTTCTAAAAAAATATCCTTTAGCATGGAATTTTTCTTTAGATAATAATTTTATCTCTATATTTTTATATGAAAGTAATTTTTTTAATGCTTTTGGTTGAGTAAAATTAAGATAATCTCCTGTGAGTATTTTTCCATGTATATTTTTTTCCTCTAAAATTCTAAGTTGTTCTAATAATAAAGTTATTCCACTCTCTGTTATAAATGCTACAGAAATTATAAATTCATCACAATTTTCTAATTGACTTCTAATAGTAGTTATTATCTTTTCTTCATTATTAGAAAGTAATTTATGTTGATATTTTTCAAAAGAATTAAATTCACTATTAATTAAACTAGTTTTATAACTATCCATTAAAGATAATTCCATATTATCCTCCAATTTTTTTATAATTATTATATCATATCTTTATTTAGGATAAAAAATCTTTATTTATATTTATTATAAGTCTATCTCTATACTATTTCATTTATTTTTAATAATAAATTTTCTTATGTTCCAATAGTATCTTTAAACCATAAAAATTTATTCTTATAAATTTACGAAATTTAAATTTTTTATTAATTATATTTTTTTATTATTTTAAATTATTTTTTATAAAAAAATACACCTAAAAATTTTAGGTGTATTAAAAATTTTAATTATTTTGCACTTAAAGCAGCCATAGTTATGTAGTTATATGGTTGATTAAAATGAGGTAAGAAGAAAATATCTAATAATTTTAATTTATCAATAGTTACTTTTTCTTGAATAGCTAGTGAAAACATATGAATTCCCATAGATATATCTTGTTTTGAAGCCATTTGAGCTCCTAAAATTCTTCTTGTTTCTTTATCATAAACTATACGAATTTTTACTTTATCATTATTATGTTCTATGAAAGCTGGTTTTTGTAAATCTTCATAGTCAGTAGCAATAGCATTATATCCTAATCTAGTAGCTTTTTCTAAAGTTAATCCTGTTGAAACCATATTTAATCCATAAATAGATATTCCATTAGAGCCTTGAACTCCTATACTTTCTAATTTTGTTCCACAAACATTGTGAGCTGCTACTACTCCAGAACGAACAGCGTTAGTAGCTAAAGCTATATAATTTGTATTTTCAATAGAGTTATCAAATACAGTAGCACAATCTCCAATAGCATAGACATCATCTAGACTTGTTTTTTGAGTTAAATCTACTTTATAAGCTCCATTTTTAAATAATTCAAGAGTTCCTTTTCCTAAAATATTATTTGGAACAAAACCAACAGCTAAAATTACCATATCAGCTTTGTAAGTTTTTTTATCAGTTATAACTTCTTCTACTTTATCAGTTCCTTTTATTTCTAAAACTTTTTCTCCATAATTTACTTTAATTCCATTATCAGATAGATTTTTACTCATCATATTTCTGAATTCAACATCATAATATCCTGATAAACAACTATCACTTAAATCAACAAGATTTACATTTTTTCCACATCTTTGGAATGCTTCAGCTAACTCTACTCCAATATATCCAGCTCCAACTACAACAATGTCTTTTAAATCTTGATTTTTTAATTTTTCTATAACATCTGCTGCATGTTGATATAATTTAACAAATTGAACATTTTTTAAATCTTTTCCTGGAATATTTAAATCAATTGGTAATGAACCTGTTGAAAGTATTAATTTATCATATGATTCCTCATATTTTTCTCCATTTTTTCCAGTTGCAAAAACAACTTTCTTTTCAAAGTCTATATTGTTAACTTCAGTTTCCATATGAATTTTTGCACCTTTAGATTCTAAAATTTCTTTAGAAGAATAAAATAATCCTTCTGGTCCAGAAATTTGTTTTCCAATCCATAAAGCCATTCCACAACCTAAAAAGCTAATATTTGAGTTTTTATCAAAAACTACTACTTCATTGTTAGGATAATTATTTAATATTGTATTTATTGTAGCTGTCCCAGCATGATTTGCACCCACTACTACTATTTTGCTCATTGAATTACCTCCAAATTTGTTATAATTACACTTAGTTACAAGCATATTATACTATATAAAAATAAAAAAGGCAAGATATTTTATAATTGAAAAAAACTCTTTAAAAAAAAATTTTTTTTAGTATAATATAAGTATCAATAATTATGAGGTGAGTATATTAATGGAAAATATGAGAGAAAAAATAAAATTCTCTAAAAGAATAGTTATAAAAGTTGGAACTTCAACTTTAACATATTCAAATGGAAATTTGAATTTCCATCTTATGAATAGACTTGCTTGGGTTTTAGCTGATTTAAAAAATCAAGGAAAAGATGTCATTTTAGTTACTTCTGGAGCTATTGGAGTAGGGTCTAAAAAATTAAATTTTAAAACTAGACCTACTGAAATTAGAGAAAAACAAGCTGCAGCAGCTGTTGGACAAGCTGAACTTATGCATATTTATCAAAATTTTTTAGGAGAATATAATCAAGGAGTTGCTCAAGTTCTTTTAACAAAAGATGATTTTAAAGAAGGTGAAAGAAAAACAAATACAACAAATACTTTAGAAACTCTTTTATCTTTTGGAGTAATTCCAATAGTAAATGCCAATGATACAATTTCTACTTTTGAAATAGAATTTAGTGATAATGATAGATTGTCAGCTAGTGTTGCTTCATTATTAAAATCTGACCTTTTAATAATTTTAACAGATATAGATGCTCTTTATGATTCAAATCCTAAGACTCATCCTGAAGCTAAAAGAATATCTTATGTCGAAAAGGTTACTGATAATATTTTAAAGATGGGTGGAGAAAAAGGAAGTGAATTTAGTGTAGGTGGAATGGAAACTAAGCTTCTAGCTGCTAGAGAATGTTATGATGGTGGAGTTATGATGGCTATAATAGATGGGTCAAATCCTTTATATATTGAAGATTTAATTCAAGGAAAAGATATAGGAACAATTTTTGGTTGTTGTAAATAATTTAGGAGGTTATATGTATATTGAAAATTTAGGATTATTAGCAAGAGAAGCTGAAATTCAGATTGCTCAACTTTCAACTGAAATTAAAAATGAAGTCTTATTAAAATCTGCTGAAGCTCTTTTAAAAAATTCTACTAAAATTATAGAAATTAATAAAAAAGATGTAGAAAAGGCTAAAGAATCTGGAGTAAAAGATGCTTTTATAGATAGACTTACTTTAACAGAAAAAAGAATTAAAGATATGGCTGAAGGATTAAAACAAATTGTTTCTTTAAATGACCCTGTAGGAGAATTTATATATGGAAAAACTTTGCCTAATGGACTTATTATTCAACAAAAAAGAGTTCCTTTAGGGGTAGTAGCTATAATCTTTGAATCTCGTCCAAATGTTACAGCTGATGCCTTTGGATTATGTTTAAAAAGTGGGAATGCTGTTATTTTAAGAGGTGGAAAAGAAGCTATAAATACTAATATTGCTATTGTAAAAGTTTTTAAAGAAGTTTTAAAAGAATGTAACTTGAATGAAAATGCAATTCAAATTGTAGAAAATACAAGTCATGAAATTGCAAATGAACTTATGAAAGCTCATGAATATATTGATGTTTTAATCCCTCGAGGAAGTTCAAGACTTATAAATACAGTTATTAATAATAGTACAATTCCTTGTATTCAAACAGGTGTTGGAAATTGTCACATTTTTGTTGATGAAAGTGGAAAATTAAATAATGCCATAAATATAATTATAAATGCAAAAACTCAAAGACCTGGTGTTTGTAATGCAGTTGAAACTCTTTTAATTCATAAAAATATTGCTAAAGATTTACTTCCTGATTTAGGAAAAGAATTAATTTCTAGAAATGTAGAAATTAGAGGAGATGAAACTGTAAAAAAATATATAGAAAATTCTATTGAATCTACTGAAGAAGATTGGGCAACAGAATATGAAGATTATATTGTAGCAATAAAAGTTGTAGAGGGATTAGATGAAGCTATAAAACATATAGCAAAATATGGAACTAAACATTCAGAATGTATAGTTACAGAAAATTATTCTAATGCTCAAAGATTTTTAAATGAGATTGATGCTGCTGCTGTATATGTTAATGCTTCTACAAGATTTACAGATGGTGGTCAATTTGGTTTTGGAGCTGAAATAGGAATTAGTACTCAAAAACTTCATGCTAGAGGTCCTATGGGATTAAAAGAACTTACTACAACTAAATATGTAATATTAGGAAATGGGCAAGTAAGAAAATAAGTTAAAAGGAGGTATTGTATAGATAAATATTTTTATTTATCATACAAAATATAATTTATGAAAATAATAGTAACAGGTGGAGCTGGGTTTATTGGTGGAAATTTTGTACACTATATGTTAAAAAAATATAATGACTATAAAATTATCTGTCTTGATAAATTAACTTATGCTGGAAATCTTGAAACTTTGGCTCCTGTAATGGAAAATAAAAACTTTAAATTTGTAAAAGGAGATATTGCTGATAGAGAGTTTGTATATAATCTTTTTGAAGAAGAAAAACCAGATATAATAGTAAACTTTGCTGCTGAAAGTCATGTGGATAGATCAATAGAGGATCCTGGAATATTTTTGCAAACAAATGTAATAGGAACAGGTGTTTTATTAGATGCTTGTAAAAAATATGGAATAAAGAGATATCATCAAGTTTCAACTGATGAAGTTTATGGTGATTTACCTTTAGATAGACCAGATTTATTTTTTACAGAAAATACTCCATTACATACATCAAGTCCATATTCGGCTTCAAAAGCTTCTGCTGATTTATTAGTACAAGCTTATCAAAGAACATTTAAATTACCTATTACAATATCAAGATGTTCTAACAACTATGGACCATATCATTTTCCAGAAAAATTAATTCCTTTAATGATAGCTAATGCATTAAATAACAAACAATTACCTGTTTATGGAAAAGGTGAAAATGTAAGAGATTGGTTATATGTAGAAGACCATTGTAGAGCAATAGATATGATAATTCATAACGGAAAAGTTGGAGAAGTCTATAACATTGGTGGACATAATGAAAGAACTAATCTAGAAGTAGTAAAAACTATAATAAAGGAGCTTGGAAAATCAGAAGATTTAATAAAATATGTGACAGATAGGCCAGGACATGATATGCGTTATGCAATAGACCCAACAAAAATAAAAGAAGAATTAGGCTGGGAACCAGAAACTTTATTTGATGAAGGAATAAAGAAAACAATAAAATGGTATTTAGATAATAAAGAATGGTGGACAAATATAATAAATGGAGAATACCAAAATTATTATAAAAAAATGTATGAAAATAAATAGGTGATATTATGATATTAATTACAGGAGCTAATGGACAACTTGGTTTCGATTTTCAAAGATTATTTAAAGAAAAAAATATAGAATACATAGCTACTGATGTAAATGATTTGGATATAACAGATATAGAAAAAGTAAGGGCTTTTGTAAAAAACAAAAATATTTCTTTGATTATAAATTGTGCTGCTTATAATAATGTTGATAAAGCAGAGGACGAGATAGAACTTTGCACAAAATTAAATACCTATGCCCCTAGAGATTTAGCAATAGTATCTAAAGAAATAGGTGCTGAATATATAACATACTCTACTGACTTTGTATTTGATGGCAAAAAAAATTCTCCATATACTGAAGAAGATATTCCTAATCCTTTATCTGTCTATGGAAAAACAAAATATTTAGGAGAGCAAGAAGTTTTAAAAAATTATGAGAAATCTTTTGTAGTAAGAAGTTCTTGGGTTTTCGGTATTGCCAACAATAATTTTAATAAACAAGTTATCAACTGGAGCAATGGAAAAACACAACTATCTTTAGTAGATGACCAAATATCAAGTCCTACATATTCTAAAGATTTAGCTTATTTTACTTGGAAACTTATTCAAACAAAAAAATATGGACTTTATCATTTCTCTAATAATGGTGAAGCTTCAAAATATGATCAAGGAAAATATCTATTAAATAAAATTGGTTGGAATGGGGAAGTAAAAAAAGCTAAAACTAGTGATTTTAATTTAAAAGCTCAAAGGGCCCCTTATACAAAATTAAATAGTGAAAAAATTGAAAAAATTTTAAATGAAAAAATTCCCACTTGGCAAAATGGAATTGATAGATTTTTAGAAGAAAATAAATAAAAAATAAAAGGGTTATTCTTAGTTAGTAAACTAAATATTGAATAACCCTTTATTTTATATTTTAAATTTATCTCTATTATCTAAGAGTAATTTTATCATTTTCTAAACTATCAATAATTGCTAGAGAATATAAGTTTATTCCTGCTTCTTTTAAAATTTTTGCTCCATCTTGGAATCCTTTTTCTACTGCAATTCCTACTCCTACCACTTCTGCTCCTGCTTCTTCAACTATTGTTTTTAATCCTAAAATTGCATTGCCCATAGCAAGAAAATCATCAACTATAAGAATTTTATCTCCTTTATTTAAAAATTCTTTAGAGACTGTAATATTATATTCCTTTCCTTTAGTGAAAGAACGAACAACTGTATTATAACTATCTCCCATTGTAGAAGGTTTATTTTTTTTAGCAAAAACTAAAGGTACTTGAAAAGCATGTGCTGTTGTAACTCCTATAGCTATTCCAGAAGCCTCAATAGTCAATATTTTATTTACTCCTAAATCTCCAAAAATTTTTTTAAATTCTTCTCCCATAGCATACATTAAATTAGGGTCAATTTGGTGATTTAAAAAGCTATCTACTTTTAATAAAGCAGAATTTGAAACATGACCTTTTTCAATTATCATTTTTTTTAGCATTTCCATAAACTTGTATCTTCTCCTTATCTATTCATTAATTTCTTTTGATATACTTTCTATTAATTTAACTTTTAATTCTCTTAAATCTTTTGATAAATTTACTTTATATTTATGAGGAAACTCCAATCTTTTTCTCTCTTCAGATACTTTTTCAAGACTTTCTAAATAATAATTTCTAGAACCAACTACATCTTCTAAAATTTTATGTTCGTCTGTTATGATTCCATTTTTTACATAAACTCTAGTAAGTTTTTTATAAGTATATTCTCCTTTTACTAATGTACTATTTTTTAGTGGATCTTGTTCATCTCTAGTATTAAAAGTTTCTCCATTAATTATATTTTCTCTATCTTCATCTTTTTCTCTTGCTAGAGTTATAACATCAACATATGCAAATCCATTTTTATCATATATTCTATACACTTCTTTGAAACCTGGATTTGAAACTTTTATTAAATCTTCAGATAATTTTATAACAGGTTGATTATCTATTTCTACAATTTTATATACTCCACCAAAACAAGGATTTGATTTACTAACTGCTATTGAATCCCCAACACCAAAAATATCAACTGAAGCTTTTTGCTCTTTTAAAGACTTTATTAAATCTTCATTTAATCCATTAGTTAAAAATATTTTTGCCTTTTTTAAACCTGCTTCATCTAAAGCTTTTCTACATTTTTTAGATAAATAAGCTAAGTCTCCAGAATCTATTCTCACTCCATAAATTCCATCATAAGAATCATCAATTCCATTTTCTTTAAAAGCTTCTATAGCATTTTTTATTCCCATTTTTAAAGTGTTGTAAGTATCAATAAGTAAAATTAAAGCATTTGATTTTCTATTTTTTCTATATTTTATAAAAGTTGAAAAAGCTTCTTTTTCTGCTTTACTTCCAACCCCAAACGTTTGAATATAAGAATGTGCCATTGTTCCAACACTAGGTACCCCATATCTATATTCTGTTACAAGATTAGAATGAGACATACACCCACCTACTATTGAAGCTTTTGTTCCTGATACAGCACTATCAAAACCATGAGCACGTCTACTTCCAAAAGAAGATACAGCTATTGGATGAGCCGCTCTTGTAACTCTAGAAGCTTTTGTGGCAATAGCCATTTGCATATTCATAATATTTAATATGGGAGTTTCTAGAATTTTAGCCTGAATAAGAGGAGCTTTTATTGTAATTACAGGTTCATTTCCATAAGCTATCTCTCCTTCCCTCATAGCAAAAATATCTCCTGTAAATTTTAATTTTGATAGATAATCCACTAGATGCTGCTCTTTAATTATTTCAGAAAAATATTTTCTTTTTTCTTCTTCAGAAGTTTCATTTAAAATTTTTACAAGTTCTACTACCTCATATATTCCAGATACTACGGCAAGACCATTATCCTCTGTTTTTCTGAAATACATATCAAAAATAGCTTCTCTTTCATGAGTATTTTCCATTACAAAGATATCACTTTCTGTATATTGATATCTATCTGAGTTTATAACTCTTGCAAAATCTGTTAATGCTTTTACTCTCTCCATTTTCTACCTCATCACTTTTATTTATATATACTTTTTATTTTTTATATGATATTAGAGATATTATAGCACTAAATCAAAAAAAAATGAACTTAATTTTAATTTTTTAGAGATAATATTTATATTTATTTAATTGAATAAAATTTTTTTGTATAGTATAATATCTATAATTAAAATAAAAATTATTGTATTTAAGGAGAAAATTATGAGAGCATTAATACAAAGAGTTCTTGAATCTGAAGTTAAAATCGAAGATAAATCTGTAGGAAAAATAGAAAAAGGATTTTTAGTTCTTTTAGGGATTACTCACACAGATACTGAAAAAGAAGTTGAATGGTTAGCTAATAAAATAAAGGGGCTTAGAATTTTTGAAGATGAAAATGGAAAAATGAATTTAGGACTTGATGAAATTTCTGGAGATATACTCATAGTTTCTCAATTTACTCTCTATGGAAATTGTATTAAGGGAAAAAGACCTGGTTTTACTGAAGCTGCTAGACCTGATATTGCTATTCCACTTTATGAAAGTTTTATAGAAAAATTTAAAAAATTTAATATTGGTAAAGTTGAAACTGGTAAATTTGGTGCTGATATGAAAATTTCTCTTATTAATGATGGCCCTGTAACTTTGATGATTGATACAAGAAATATAAATAGTATATAAAAAATAGGAGAAAAATCTCCTATCTTTTATATTAAACCACTATAAACAATTACACCAACTATCCCAGAAATAAATATTATTGTTACAGGACTTAATTTAAACTTTCTTAAAATTCCAATTCCTAATAAAAATAAAATTACTGCTATTTTATTAATATCTCCTAAATTTCCTATAACTTTTTCTCCCCAAAATGCTGATGCAATTATAGAAAGTCCAGCTGATCCGATTAAAGCTACTACAACAGGACGTAAAACATCTAAGACTTTTTTTACTACAGCTAGATTATTATATTTATAATAAAAATATGCCAAAGTCATAACTATTATACAAGATGGAGTAACACATCCTATAGTAGCTATAATAGCTCCTAATAGTCCTGCAACTTTAGTACCAACAAAAGTTGAAGCATTCAAAGCTATAGGTCCTGGAGTCATTTGGGAAATAGTTAAAAGATCTGTAAATTCTGCTATTGTAAGCCATTGATGAATTTCTATAACTTGATGTTCTATAAGAGGAAGAGCAGCATATCCTCCACCTATACTAAAAAGTCCAATTTGTACAAAACTCCAATATAAAGTTAAATAAATCATTTTTTTATCACCCCAATTAGAGCAGCTATAATTATTATTAAGGCTACATTTATATTAAATACATAAGCTACTATAAAAGCTACTATCATTATTATAAGTTGACTTAATCTTTTTTGTTTAACAATATCTAAAACCATTTTATAGACAGCATCAAAAATGACAGCAGCAACTCCAGCTTGCATTCCTTTTAGTGCAGAATTTATTATTATATTACTTTTAAAAGCTTCATAAAAAAATGAAATTATAGTTATTATTATAAGTGGTGGTAAAATTGTTCCTGTTATTGAACAAAGAGCTCCAGAAATTCCAGCACTTTGATATCCTACAAGAATAGATGTATTAACAGCTATAGGTCCAGGAGAAGATTGCCCAATAGCAACTAAGTCCAACATTTCTTTTTCTTCTATCCATTTTAAATCTTCAACAAATTTTTTTTTCATAAGAGGAACTATAACATAACCTCCTCCAAAAGTAAAAGCACTTAAATAAAATGTTGAAAGAAATAATTTCCAGTATGATCTTTTTTCTTTTTCCATATTAATCCCCTTAAACTTAGTAAATTCTACATAAATATTATATAATCTTTTTATTTTTAAGTAAATAATTTTTTATATTTACCAAGCTGCTACTATTCCATCTGTTCTTGGTTCTGTAGCTCCAACTAAAACTCCCTCTTCATTTCTCCAAATTATTTGTCCTCTTCCCATTGCAATAGAATCAGGAACAACTTTTATATCATGCCCCATTCTAATTAATTCCTCTGTTAGAGCATATGGAAAATTTCTTTCTACTTCAATTTTTTTTCCTCCTACCCATTGCCAACGAGGGGCATCCAAAGCTTCTTGAGGATTCATTCCAAAATCAATAGTATTTGTTAAAACTTGTAAATGACCTTGTGGTTGCATAAAACCTCCCATTACTCCAAATGGTCCTATAGGTTTTCTATCTTTAGATAAGAATCCCGGAATTATTGTATGATATGGTTTTTTACCTGGAATAGCACAATTTTCACTTTCAATATCTAAATTAAAATTATTTCCCCTATTATGGAGAGCAATTCCTGTATCAGGTATAACTATTCCTGAACCAAATCCCATATAATTACTTTGAATATATGAAACCATATTTCCATCTTTATCAGCTGTA